>NZ_JACJOR010000045.1:0-3352 GCF_014695615.1 Leptolyngbya sp. FACHB-711 | reverse complement strand
CGAATCGTGTTATTAAACGCATTGGGCAGCGGGTTGCCGTTTTCATCCAGCAGTTCGAGCTGAACCCAGTTTCTTCCAGGCTTTAAGCCTTGTAGATAAATCGGCTCCCAGCGATCGAAAGTAAAGCTTTCTCCGTTAATGGTGCAGCGAATTTGCCAGTCGGGAATCGCGTCCTCACTATTTTCTTGAGCGACAAAGTGAAGCGGTGCGTTCGTAAGATAAAAATCAAGCAGGACAGGTTCCGCACCGTAGTTCCCTTTGGGACGGCTGTAGGTCAGCAAGGGCTGGTGAGGGTCGGGATTGTTTTCAGGGGTTTTGGCAAAGATGTGGAAGGTAGTTTCAGCAAAGGCTCCTTCGTTTTTAAAGCTCTCGTGCCAGGGACGGGAGGCAAAAACGCGGATGGTATGGGTTCCGGGTTCGAGGTCGCTTAGAACGATCGGCTCATCGACATCAAAAATCGCCTGATAGGGCTGGTTGTCCAAAATAAAGTGCAGATGATAGCCCAGCTCAAATTCCTCGTCCTTAAACAAGGGCAGATCGCGCACCTGAAGCTTAACAGAGGTTTGCGTGTCTTCCAGCACCTCGTCAGAACGTGGACTCAAGATCGTCACTTGCGGCTGATAAATGTCGGTGTACTGCTTGAGTTCCTGAATCATGCTAGGCGGCGCAATTTCTGCCAGTCGATTTCCCGATCGCGACAGCAGCGGCTTGCGGGCGATACTGCCAGACTGACTACAGCTCACCATTGCCCAACTCAACACCAGCACCAGCATCGGAGCCAGTACGCGCTTCACCACACTCCGCCATTTCATCCTGTCCCGCTCCCTAAACGATCGCCTGTGTGAACAAAACGAGTCAATCAACCCCGATTGATCGAAGTATCAAAGTGATGATTTATCACTAGGGAACATTTTGCCTTAATCAGGAAGCGTTGACGTAGCACGCAGGCAGCAATTTTGGCATTGTTTGCCTGATTCATTGCTCTTTCCTAGCATTGAGTGATGAACTGGGATTGATCGCATTCCCATCGGCAGGGCGCAAGTGTTAGGAAACTGGCACAGAATTGCAGCTTTTAGCAGGCTTAGGGGCAGCGTTATTGCAGGTTTAGATTGATTTGAAGAATTGTGTCGAAACTCAGCAAATTATCAATTTTCGATCGGGTTGATGTCCGATCAAAAACGGTTTAAGGTGTAAGACGATTCCTGTCTGTTTTCTTCCCCAGATCATCGACCTTTCGATAGATTTTCTATTGATTGGAATGGATTGAATCTGGCGGAATTGATTTTTAATCAAAGCAAATCCCAAAGGAAAAGAGCCATGGTTCAACGCGGTTCAAAGGTTCGAGTCCTCCGCCAAACGTCCTTCTGGTACAACGAAGTCGGAACGGTCGCCTCGATCGATCAAAGCGGCATTCGCTATCCAGTAGTTGTCCGGTTTGACTCCGTGAATTACAGCGGATACAGCGGTTCGGCAGGCGGCGTGAACACCAACAATTTCGCCCTCAACGAGCTAGTAGAAGTTGAAGCTCCGGCAAAGCCTGCTACCAAGCCAGCCGCCAAAGCTTAAGTTACTAAAGGCTAGAATGGGAATCGGAACTTGTCTAAAGCATTGCAGCCTATCGCTGTAAAGTTTTCTAGCAGTCCTGTTCCCATTTTTGTTTAGCCGTGCCTGAGCTGCCTGAAGTTGAAACCGTATGTCGGGGTCTAAATCGCGTGACCCTGAATCAATCGATCAGGGGTGGGACTGTGCTGCTTGATCGCACGATCGCCTACCCCTTTTCTGCTGCGGAATTTGTAGAAGGCATAATGGGTCAATCGATCGTCCAGTGGCAGCGTCGCGGCAAATATCTGCTGGCAGAACTGGTAAACGATGCTGGAAAACCTGCGGGCTGGCTAGGAGTTCATCTGCGAATGACCGGACAGTTGCTCTGGATGTTGCAGGATGAGCCGCTGCAAAAGCACTGTCGCGTCAGGCTCTTTTTCCCCAACGATCGTGAACTGCGATTTGTCGATCAGCGCACCTTTGGTCAGATGTGGTACGTGCCGCCCGATCGATCGCCTGGATCGGTGATTTCTGGACTGCAAGGCTTGGGCGTAGAGCCGCTTTCACCGGATTTCACGGTTGAGTATCTCGCAGAGCGACTGCAAAACCGCAAGCGTCCGATCAAAAACGCGCTGCTGGATCAAGCGATCGTCGCAGGCATTGGCAATATTTATGCAGATGAGTCCCTGTTTCTGAGCCAGATTCGCCCGGAAACGCTGGCAGCCAATCTCACTCCAGAGCAGGTCAAACAGCTTCATCAGGCAATTATCAAAGTGTTGCAAGACAGCATTGGCGCAGGCGGAACCACCTTTAGCGACTTTCGAGACATCCAGGGCATTAACGGTAACTACGGCGGCATTGCCTGGGTTTATGATCGCAAAGGCGAACCCTGCCGCAACTGCGAAACCCCGATCGAGCGAATTAAATTAGCGGGGCGATCGGCACATTATTGCCCGACCTGTCAGCCCTCTGCTTAACCATTTCCCTAATGGCAGAATGGGTTGGTTCAGCGTAATGAAATAGAGGATCAGTGAAGTAAGTGACTCTTCAGACATTCTCTTATAGATCCTCATTCTTACTGATTGAAAGCGATCGAGGCTTCAGGCAATGAAGGAAGGATAGCAGAATCTTTCTGCCCAAACAGCCAAAGTGGGATTCTAAACAGAAAGAATTTCTACCTAAATAGCTAAATTAAGATCTTAGACGGACATATTTCTGCCTATATCGCTGCTTTGGGATCTTAGGTAGAAACATGCCGCCCAACCAGTAGTTAGTAAGCCACATGCTGAAGTACTTTCAGGGTAAAAGAAATTAGCTTTGATTGATGAGTATCTATGCTTGCTGAAAATCTAATTTTTAAGAAGGTGGCTCAACTTATCTGGGAGGGACATGAGGCTGCATGAGGACTGCCACAAGATTAAAAGCTAGGTTAAATTGATATTGCGATATTTAGAGTTATTAAGTATGGCAGAAAGTCCAGAGCATGAGTTTCTGAAGAATCAAGCAAACTTAGTATTGAACGAGTTTTCGAGCTTGAAGCTTTATGGATTTACTGAAACGAATCGAAAAACTTTTGATTTCTCTTGCCTGCTAAATCGAGATTGGTCACGCCCACTTGTAGGACAAGTTTTGTGGAAACACATAGAGGGACTTGAGAAAGACATTCGCACATTGCTTGCAGACACAGAATCAGAAATTAAGGTGTACGTTGCAAGTGATACAATCAAACATCACACAACGTTTGAAGAAGTTGTTTCCGATTACAGACGTACTGGCAGGTTTAATGACTTGTTTCGCCTTAAGCCCATTT
>NZ_JACJOR010000449.1:0-8374 GCF_014695615.1 Leptolyngbya sp. FACHB-711 | reverse complement strand
CGATTCAAGCCAGTTAAAGCGCGCAGCAAGCGGTCTTGTGTCAGCACCCGTTCAATATCCAGCATTTGCTTATCCCATTTCTGCCTTCTATTCTTGCTTATTTCCCGACAAGTCTAATATACTCGCCAATCTTAACTGTGTAGGCTTCTTGAAGTATGCCTTCAAGCCCCATCGATCTGTAATCTTTCACAATTGTTCTCTCCAAAATACTGTTTGCGTCGAGTTGAAAGTAAGAGGAAATTAAAACTTGCTATTGGATTAAGTTAGGCAATCGCAACCGCATGCACTAACGTAAAATCAACCGTCACGCCATGCTTGGTTGCGACACCATAACAACACGGTCTTTATCCTGAAATGCCTCCCAGCATGGCAATCAATCCGCTGGTAGCAACTACTGTGATCGCGCTCCATTTGATAGGTGGATTGCGATCGAGCCAATCCGTGAAGCTGGGTACGCTCAACTTGCCAAAGTCGCCCTCTACAACGTCGTAACCAGAGAGTGGGCCATATAGGTTGTCAGGTGCATCTGGTGATTTTGGCTCACCGGACAGTTGAGCAGTAAAGCCAACCTGAAGAAATAAGCGATCGACAATTGCCGGGGCAATGCGTTGCAGCATCTCTAATACTCGCCCCATATCACCTACAACAAAGTCGCGAGTAGGATGCTCAGCCACATATAAAATGGCATCGGCAACGGTGCTGGGTTTGTTGTAGGGCGGTAATCCAGCCGGCTCTACGCCCATCTTTGTCCGAATTTTATTGAAGATGGGTGTATTCGTGATAGCGGGCATCACATTCGTGACGCTGATCGGCTGTTTTTGGTGCTGCAATTCAATTCGCAGGGAGTCTAAAAAGCCTGCTATGCCATGCTTGGAAGCTGCATAGGGACTTTGCAAGGGAAACGGCACCCTCGCCGCTAACGAGGAAACATGAATGAGCGCGCCGCCGCCTTGTTTGAGGTGTGGTAAAGCCACCATTGCGCCATAGGCCTGTCCATTCAGGTTCACATCGAGAACTCTTCTAAATTCTTCCGGTGTGACTTGGTCAAACGGTGCAACAACGCTGGTTCCAGAGACATGTACCCAGGTATCAAGTCGTCCGTAAGTGGCAATGGCCTGATCGGCGATCGCTTTCACCTGTTCAAACTCGCTGACATCAGCAATGACGGCGATCGCGTCTCCACCTAGCTCTTTAATCTGATTCACCAACGTTGCCAACCCAGACTCGCTACGAGCAGCAACAACAACTTTTGCGCCTTTTTTAGCAAACCGCAGGGCTGTCTCCCTGCCAATTCCGCTAGAAGCGCCAACGATGGCGACTACTTGCTGATTGATCGGCTTTAATTTCATGGGTTCTACTCCTAAAATTGAATCTCTTTGAATACAGTCCCCAGTACTTGCAGCGAATCATTGCTGATGCTTACACCGGGGTTTATCCCTCTAAGAACGATGTCTCACCTCAACGTCCGGTGTCAGTCCTTGAGGAACGATAGAAGGTCGTTGTTGAGTTGTTCTTTGTGCGTATCGGTTAAACCGTGGGGTGCGCCGGGATAGATTTTCAGGGTGGAATGCTTCACCAGCTTGGCGGCAGCGATCGCAGCGGCTCCAATTGGTACAATCTGGTCATCATCACCGTGGAGGATGAGGGTGGGCACGTCGAACTTTTTCAGATCTTCAGTGAAATCGGTTTCAGAAAAGGCCTTGATGCTGTCGAAAGCGTTCTTGTGTCCTGCCTGCATGCCCTGGAGCCAGAACCAGTCGATCATGCCCTGGGAGACCTTGGCCCCAGGACGATTAAATCCAAAGAAGGGGCCGCTAGCCAGGTCGCGATAGAGCTGCGAGCGATCGACGATGGAGCCCGCCCGCAGACCGTCGAACACCTCGATGGGCAAGCCATCGGGATTGGCCTCTGTTTTCACCATGAGCGGGGGTACCGCTGAGATCAGCGCTGCTTTAGCAACTCGGCTGGTGCCATGGCGGCCAATGTAGCGGGCTACTTCGCCGCCGCCGGTCGAAAAGCCAATCAGCGTGGCATCGGTGAGGTCTAGCGTTTCAATCAGCGTCGCGAGGTCGTCAGCATAGGTATCCATCTCGTTGCCGTTCCAGGGCTGACTTGAGCGTCCATGGCCGCGACGATCATGAGCGATCGCCCGAAACCCGTGGTCTGCTAGAAACAGCATTTGAGCTTCCCAGCTATCAGAATTCAGAGGCCATCCGTGGCTAAAGACAACGGGTTTTCCTGTACCCCAATCTTTGTAGTAAATCTGTGTGCCATCTTGCGTCGTGATCGTGCTCATGGGATTTCTCCTAAATTGGTATGGGTTAGGTTCAAAGGAACGAAGGTGCTGACTCAACAGTTACCTTGTTGTTCTCGGTCTTTAAGCGATTTCAAAGGATCATTGACCCGACATCGGCTACGCTTCTGGCTGGTTCTGCCAATCGTGGTCGCGCAAATAAGATTCAAAGTCGGTCTGTGCAGAAAAATTACGCTTCAACTGGGTTAAATCTGCCCCGTAGCCAACGTTCTCAAACCAGCGATACATAATGGTCAGTTCCTCTCCAATTTGCTGCTCAAACGTCTCAAACGGGATTTGTTGGTATTGGACGGGTTTGCCTAAAACACGGCTGAACGCAGCAGCGACTTCCGGCATGGTCATGTCCACACTGGCAAGTTCAATTTCGCCCTTCATGAAGTCTGCGGGGTGATCGAATACATCAGCGACCATCTCCCCATAATCTTCTTCAGAAAGCTGCTGCAACTTCGTTTCAGGACTCAATGGCTGAAAGAGCGTTCCGGTCTCAACCATCGAGCGCAGCATGTTGTAGTTGTAGAAGAAGAAAACGGGCCGCAGGATTGTGTAAGGCAACTCGCTGGCTCGAATGTATTCTTCGACTTGAAACTTGCTGTCAAAATGCGGAACACCTGTGTTGCGTTCGGCGCTACCCACCGAACTGTAGACGAAATGCTGGATGTTCGCCGCTTTCGCTGCGTCTGCAACCGCTTTGCCCTGACGGATTTCGGTGTCTAAGCCATCTTGAAAGATCTGTAGTGAAAAAACACCGTAGGCACCTTGCAAAGCGCGATCGAGGGAATCGCGATCGTTGAGATCTCCGACCACGAGTTCTGCGCCTGCTTGTTGGAGGGCTTGAGCTGCAGGCTTGTTGGAGTCACGCACCAAGGCGCGAACCTTGAAATTGCCGCGTTGCAAAAGATGACGGGCGATCGCACTGCCCTGATTGCCTGTAGCGCCGGTGACTAAGATAAGCCGTTCTGTATGGGTTGACTGTGTCATAGCTGTTTCCTCACTGTCCTTTGTAGAAGGGGATAGGAAGAGAGCTTGGTGCCCTCTGTTGGTCCTATTGTTCAACGTGGGCCCAATTCAGAACACTCAAGTTCTCTGCGTTAAGCACTGAGATAAGCTGAGGCAGTGCTTCTATACCTAAAGGCAGATATTTGATCAAAGTTGCCCTGGAACACACGCTAAGTATCTGAAACTTGATACCCTCGCAGGGCAACCGCACTCCGCTTAGAAGGTTTACTCCTTTTAACCCTTGGCTGTCTAAACCATGGATAAGACCCAAAAACCCAGACGCAGTAGAGCCCCCTCTGCACGGGCGAGGGGAGTCGTTCTGTCACCCCATGGATGGCAACGGTTTCAAGCGGCAAAGCAGCAGGTAGAGTCGGAGGAAAACTGGGGTAAGCGGCTTACCCAGGAAGATCTGAATGAACGCACTGGGTTATCTCTCAACACCCTGGCCCGTATTCTGAAGCGTGAACTGGGGGTCGATCGCCAGTCGTTAGAAATTCTCTTCCAATCCTTTGGACTGGAATTATTAAAGACCGATCATGTTTCTCCGATCGCATCGGTGGAAGCGTTGTCTAGTCAGCCAGCGAACCCTCAGCAAAACTGGGATAGCGCTGTCGATGCTTCTGTGTTTTATGGTCGTGAAACCGAGCTGGCGCAGCTGTGGCAGTGGATGGTGGTAGACCGCTGCCGCGTGGTTGGACTGCTTGGAATTGGAGGAATTGGCAAAAGCACGATCGCCGTCAAAGCAGCCCTGCAGATGCAGTCTGAATTTGATGTGATCGTGTGGCGATCGCTTGCCAATGCCCCTTCCTTCGATGACCTGCTAACCAGCCTGCTGAAATTTTTGATGCCGCTTCAAGGAGACGATCCTGTCATTCCTACAACGGTGGACGGAAAGTTGTCGAAGGTGATGGAGTATCTGCGATCGCAGCGGTGTCTGTTGATTTTGGATAATGCTGAAACCATTTTGCACAGTGAGCAGGTGGGTCAGTGGAGATCGGGCTATGAGGCTTATGGACAGTTTTTAAGAACGCTGGGAGAAACGCCCCATCAAAGCTGCTGCTTGCTGACTAGTCGCGAAAAGCCACGGGAAATTGCCATGTTGGAGGGCAAACAGAGCGTAGTGCGATCACTTTCTCTCAGCGGACTCACGCCCGATGATGGACGCGCCATTTTTCAGCAAAAAGGAGCGTTTACAGGTTCACAAGCCGAGTGGCACACCTTGGTCAATCACTATGGCGGCAATCCTCTGGCGCTGAAGTTGGTTGCAGCTGCTACGCAAGATTTGTTCGACGGCAGTGTTGCAGAGGTTCTAACCTATCTTGAGCAGGGCGTTTTTGTCTTTGAAGACATCCGCGATCTGCTCGATCGCCAATTCAATCGCCTATTGGCAGAGGAACAGAAAATTCTCTACTGGTTTGCCATTCATCGAGAGCCGGTGGCGATCGCAGAGATTCGTGAAAACATTATCGGTGCAGCCTTACAACAAACCGTTCCCCAACAAGTAAATTCACTGCTCCGGCGGTCGCTGCTCGAAAAAACGGATGGATTATTTTTCTTGCAGCCCGTTGTGATGGAATATGTCACAGAACGGTTGATACAACAGGTCTGTACAGAATTTACAACCCGACAGCTTGATGTATGGCAAAGTCATTCATTGATTCGAGTACAGGCGAAAGACTATATCCGAGAAATGCAACTGCGATTAATTTTGCAGCCTGTAATGGAATGGCTTTTATCGGCTTACCGAAATGTGTCAGAAGTTGAAAATAGAGCAAGGTTACTTCTCGCACAACAACGATCAGAATATGGAGCAGGATATGCGGCCGGGAACTTAATAAATCTGCTGGTGCAGCTCAAAGTAGATTTGCAGGGTTCCGATTTTTCTGAACTCGTAGTGCGGCAAGCCGACCTGCGGCAGATTAATTTGGTAGGGGTCAATTTTCAAAATTCTGATTTAGCAACATCCCTGTTTTCGGAGACCTTGGGGGTGCCAACATCGGTTGATATTAGCCCAGATGGTCAAGTTTTTGCCGTGGGCGATATCAACGGTTTTGTGTATTTGTGGAATGTTGCATCCAATCAACTCATTGCAACATTTGAAGGACATCGCGGTGGAGTTTGGGCTGTTGCATTTAGTCCCGATGGCACGACACTGGCGAGTGGCGGTAATGATGCGACTGTACGGTTGTGGAATGTGCAAAGTGGTCAGTGTTTGTGGATTTCGACAGGGCATACGAGTCGAATTTGGTCTTTAAGCTTTAGCGCTAATCGTCAATGGTTAGCCAGTGGTAGTGATGATCAAACCGCAAGAGTGTGGAATTTACAGGGTGACTGCTTGCACGTTTTGAAAGGACACACCAAAAACGTTTATTCCGTTCACTTCTCACCCAACCATCCAATTCTAGCCAGTGGCAGTAAGGATACCTCGATTCGGATTTGGGATGTTGAGACTGGAAAATGCCTAAATGTGCTGCAAGGGCATTCTTCCGGTATTCGCTGCGTGCGCTACAGCCCGGATGGTCAACGATTGGCAAGTGGCGGCCTTGATGGCTGCATTCAACTATGGATTCATCCGCCTAATTCTAAAACTCATTCATTTAATCCTGAATTATCGCTGCGGGGGCATACCAATTGGGTTCGGAACATTGTATTTAGTCCAAAGAGCGACACTTTAGACTGGGTTCGGAATATTGTATTTAGTCCAGAGAGCGACACTTTAGTAAGCAGCAGTGATGATGGCACCCTTCGGCTTTGGAATGTCCAAGACGGATACTGTACGAATATTCTGGGCGAACAGACGGTATCTGCTCTGGCGCTTGCTATCAGTGCCGATGGTCAGGTCTTGATCAGCGCCAACCAGGATCGAACCGTGCGGCTGTGGCAGATGCCGAGTGGGCAAAGCCTCAAAACGTTAAGCGGTTATACCTATGGAGAACACGCCTTAATTTTTAGTCCTGTCACAGTTACAGCAGCTCAGAATCAGAATGATTTTGCCTCAGCGGGAACTGGATCACCGAATCAACTGCTTGCCAGTAGTAGTAGTCAAACGGGAATGATTCATTTATGGCAATGGCAGGTTGATAGAGAACTACTCAGTTCGCCTCCCTACAAAACCCTGTACAGAGAAAACAGCCTAATTTCAAATTTAAGCTTTAGCCCGGATGGTCAAACCATCGCCACCAACGGGGAAGATGGCTCCATTTTTGTATGGGATGTGCAAACAGGACAGGGCGATCGCTGGATTGCTCATGATGCTCCTGTGTTAGCGGTGCTGTTTAACCCCGTTGGGCAAACCCTGGCAAGCAGCAGCCGTGACCGAACAGTACGTCTGTGGGATGTGCAAACTCACCAATGCTTACACGTGCTACAGGGTCATCAGAGCAGCATGCGGGCGATCGCCTTTGATCCCCGAGGTCGAACTCTAGCAAGTGGCAGCTATGACCAAACGATTCGGCTATGGGACGTGCAGACCGGGGAGTGCCTACGGGTGATAGAAGGACACAAGGGCGGGGTTTACGCGCTAGCCTTTCATCCAACCGAGCCGATTCTAGTAAGCGGCAGCTTTGACCAGACGGTTCGATTGTGGGATGTGCAAAGCGGAGCCTGTCTAAGGACATTACAGGGGCATACCAGCATCGCGTTTACCATTGCTATTAGCCCTGATGGTCAAACTATTGCCAGTGGCAGTGATGACCAAACCGTTCGCCTCTGGAATTTGAAGACGGGGGAATGCCTTCATGTGATGGGTGGGCAAGCCAGTTGGATTGCATCGGTTGTCTTCAGCCCCGACGGTCAAATTTTATTAAGTGGGAGCTTCGATCGCACGATGAAACTGTGGGATGTTGCTACAGGGCGCTGTATCAAAACGGTGAAAGGCGATCGCCTTTATGAAGGTATGAATATTCAAGGTGCAAAGGGGTTGACGACTGCTCAACAATCGATATTAAAAGCATTAGGAGCAATTTAATTTCGCGGTGAAGCGGTTGTTTACGGTACTACCGTTTTGACAGTATGGTGCTTTTCTACCCTGCGGTTGCAGCATATTCTATGAGTTTGGTAACAGCATCTCGATGAGAAACCATCACAACTTAGTTTCTAAAGGATGTGCCTCAAGTTCTCTATAGGACGTAATGCTGCCACCGAGAACTTGAAGCATTCATTCGCGATTCTTCCTTTACCCTACTGCGTGCCTTTATCTGTAATCCGTAGATTCAGCCAGTGCACGCCATTGTGTTGTTTCTTGCTCAACGTAGGCGTTTTTCTGGGCAATGGCTCGAAGGGTGTCGGTCCCGAGCGGCAACCGTAGGGGTGGCGTATCAGCATTGGCGAGCTGCAGCATCGCTTGGGCTAGCTTGGTGGGGTCTCCCGGTTGTTGATAGCTCAGCTCAGAGGCGATTTTACGAACTTTACCAACCGTCTCCGCGTAATCCGGAATCTCTGCTGTGCGCTGGAGCGAGCTGCCATCAAGGAAATTGGTCCGGAAGTATCCCGGCTCGACTACAGTGGCATGGATGCCCAGAGGCGCTAATTCATCATGCAGCGCTTCGGTAATGCCTTCAACCGCAAACTTGGTTGAGGAGTAGACGCCCCACCCCGGAGTAGAGCGGTAGCCCCCAATCGACGAGAGGTTAATAATGTGTCCAGAGCGGCGCTGACGCATACTGGGCAATACCGCACGGGTCATATTCAACAGCCCGAAGACGTTAGTGCGATAGACCCGCTCAACTTCTTCTGCACTGGTTTCTTCGACACCGCCGAGGATACCGAATCCGGCATTGTTGACTAACACATCGATTTGCCCAAAGCGATCGAGCGCTGCTGCCACGGCCGCTTGCACCTGAGCCTCGTCAGTCACATCCAGGCTAAGGGTCAACACATTCGGATTTGACTCAAATTGTTGTAAATCAGTCTTTTTACGAGAAGTTGCAATGAGTTGATCTCCTGCTGCCAAAACGGCTTTCGCGATTTCGGCTCCAATTCCCCGAGAAGCACCGGTAACCAACCAAGTTTTCTGAGTCATTTTTCTATCTCCTTTATTGCCTTATCCTTTCATTGCCTTTCTGG
>NZ_JACJOR010000448.1:0-16609 GCF_014695615.1 Leptolyngbya sp. FACHB-711 | reverse complement strand
AAGGCGGGAACCGAACCATTCTTAGTTCTGCTTTTCAAGAGGGATTGAGGAGGATTGAACCCGATTAAGCTACTCTTCGCAGAGCTTCTAAACCATGCTCTAACCCCTTCCATCAACCCTAAATATTAACCTTAATATCAACCATAAAGCCAAACCCGCAGCAGCGAAATGAGCTGGTCAGGATTCACAGGCTTTGTGATGTAGTCTGATGCTCCCACTTCCAGACATTTTTCTCGATCGCCTTGCATGGCTTTGGCGGTCAGGGCAATAATCGGCAGTGATCGAAAGGCATTTTGCGATCGAATTGCGCGGGTTGCCTCATAACCATCCATTTTGGGCATCATCACATCCATCAGGACCAGATGAATTTCCGGATGCTGATTCAGCACATGCAGACCAGCCTGACCATTTTCCGCGTACAACACTTCCACGTCGTATTCTTCTAGCAAACTGGTAATTGCAAAAATATTGCGCACATCATCATCGATAATCAGCACTTTTTTGCCTGCCAACACTGCATCCCTAGCAGCCAAGCGGTTTGGATTACCTTCAGAAGCACGACTTGCAGCGTTCGTCTGAATTGACGGAGACGGTACTGACATTGACAGTGGCGATGCTAATGATGGCGACGGTAACAATGGTGATGAAATTGGTGATGTTTGTTGAGACGATCGCGTTTGCACCTGATACAGAAAGAGCATTATCTCATCGAATAACCGCTCTAGCGATCGAACGTCTTTAATGATGATCGTTTCGGTGAATCGCTTCAGGTGGGTTTCTTCTTCTAGCGTGAGTTCCTTTCCGGTATAAACCACGATCGGCAGAGTAGGATAAGCCTCTTTGATCTGCTCCAGCAAATCAAATCCATTCATGTCCGGCAGGATGAGATCCAGCACGGCACAGTCAAACTCGCCCGACTGCAGGAAGTCGAGTGCCTGCGCCCCTGATGCGGCGATCGTGGGCTGCAGGCTGTTTTGCCCGAGCAGCTCGCAAATGGTTTGTGCCTGAGTGCGATCGTCTTCAACCACAAGAAGCTGTTTAACCTGCTGTTCCATAAACTGCCGCAAGGCTGAAAAGGTGTCATTCAGTGACTCTGGTGTGACAGGTTTTTGCAAATAGGCAACGGCTCCAAGCTGCAAACTGCGCTCTAGATGATCATCTACTGAAAGCACATAAACGGGAATGCCTCTGGTTTGGGCATTGCTTTTGAGCTGCTCCAGCAATTGCCAGCCCCAGCCATCTGCCAAACGAATATTCAGCATAATTGCCACAGGCTGAATATGCCGCACTAGCTCCAGTCCGGTATCGCTGCGCGTTGAAACCAAGCCCTTAAAGCCCTGCTGGTGCGCGATCTGAAGCAGGCTATGGGCAAAGTTTAAATCGTCTTCAATGATCAGCAACACGTTATCTCCAGACTGAAGATCCGCCCGATCGTCCTCAATGGCATGATCAGCTAGAGAATCGCCGTTCGTATAACCTTTGATACTCCCATTAATATTGCCGTTGTTATTCCCATTGATATCCCCATTAATATTGCCGTTGTTATTGCCGCTGAAATAATCAGAACGATTCACAACATTTGCTGAGCCATTTACAGCGTATTCCGAACGATTTGGAGCGATCGGATCGCTCATGCGATCGATCAACATTTGTTTCGTTATCGAGGATTCCTGGGATGATTCCTGAAATACATCTCTTGATGGCAGCTCTGATGAGTTTTCTGATGATTCTGATGTAGTTTTTGATGATACTTCGATCGCAGCAGAATAAAGCGTGTCGTAGCTGGGCAAATATACCGTGAACGTGCTGCCCTGTCCTTCCTGGCTTTTGACGGTGAGCTGTCCGCCTAGCAGATGCGCGAGTTCCCGACTGATCGAGAGTCCTAGTCCGGTACCGCCATATTTACGGCTGGTGGTTCCATCTGCCTGCTGAAATGCCTCAAAGATTGCCACCTGTTTCTCTGGGGAAATGCCGATTCCCGTATCGGTGACTGAAAACGCAACGACAAGCGATCGTTCGTTCAAGCTGGGATCGGGTGTAACCGGGATCATGCTCAGGGTGACGCTGCCGCTTGCCGTGAACTTAAACGCATTCGACAGCAGGTTTCTGAGAATTTGTTGTAGCCGTTTTGAATCGGTGATGAAGGAGGTCGGCAATTGGGGATCGAGGGCGATCGCGAAATCCAGTCCTTTGGTATGCGCTACCTGATTAAAGATGTTTTCCAGCGAGGTTTTTAGCTCGGTAAACAGAACGATCTGCGGCTCGATCGACAGTTTGCCCGATTCAATTTTGGCGAGATCGAGAATATCATTAATCAGATCCAGCAAATCATTCCCCGCCGCATAGATAGTTTGACTGTATTCGATTTGCTTTTCCGTCAAATTTCGATCGCGGTTCTGGCTCAGCAAATTGGCAAGAATCAACAAGCTGTTGAGTGGGGTTCGCAGTTCATGCGACATATTCGCCAGAAATTCTGACTTATAGCGCGAACTCAGAGCAAGCTGGGTAGCTTTTTCTTCGAGTGCCTGCCGCGCGTGTTCCACCTCCCGATTTTTGCGCTCGACTTCGCGATTGCGTTCCTTAAGCTGATTGGCTTTCTCTTCTAGCTCCAGATTGAGCTGCTGCAACTGCTCGTTGGTTTGCTGCAATTCTTCCTGCTGTTCTCGAAGCTGTGCCTCCGATCGCTGGAGTTCGTTTGCCTGTTCTTCTAGGCGGCAGTTGGTTTCCTGGAGTTCAGCTTGCTGCTGCTGAAGTTCCTCGGTTAACGACTGGGATTGCATCAGTAAGTCTGTGGTGCGAGCCGTTGCGGCGATCGTTGTCAGCACCACACCGAGCAAATCACAGGATTCATTCAGAAACTGGAACGACAATTCGCTAAACGGCTTTAGCGAAGCCAGCTCGATCACTGCCACCACCTGCGTTTCAAACAAAATTGGCAGCACGATCAAATGACGCGGAGCCGCATCGCCCAAGCCCGACCCGATTCGCACATACTCGCTGGGCACATTGCTGAGCAAATACGGTTTTTGATCGATCGCGCATTGCCCGATCAAGCCTTCCCCTAAATGCAAGCGAGGCTTTAACTGAGCTGATTCTGGCGTTGCATATTGGCTGAGTTGCTCCAGCATCGGAGGGTTGGCACTGCGATCAAGCCAATAAAACACGCCCTGCTGAGCCTCTAAGAGCGAACAGATCCGCGTCAGGATCAGGGAAGCAGCGTTGGTTAGATTGCGCTGTCCTTGCAGCATTCGGGTCAGGTCTGCCACGTTGGTCTTGAGCCAGGTTTGCTCTTCGTCGCTCTGTTTTGCCAGTTCAAGCTGCTGACGACGTTCTTCTGCCAGCTTCAGTGTTGCCAGCAAACCCTCCACCTTGGGAACCAGTGGCGGCAGCGTTAGCGCAGCAGAGACCGAAGCCAGCGCAGTAATCAGCTTCACGTCACCCGATAGCCAGTAGATAGGATGCCAGAGCGTGATGACCTCCACAAAGTGCGTTGTGCCACAGGCAATAATAAACGCCCCAAACACCAGAAACATCCAGTGAAAAGGGATTTCCTTCCGCGTTCGATAAACCAGGTAAGCTAGCGTCGAGGAAATTGACACATAGCACACGCCAATGATTGTGTCTGTGCTAACGTGCAGCCAAACCAGCTCCGGCTTCCACAGATAGCAGTGACCGTGCGGAATGAATCCAGTCGCATTCAATAAATTTTGCGCCAGTCCCGGGTAGAGCAGCGTGGCTGAAATGGCAAGGGCAAGCGCGATCGTGGCGTAAAAGGAGTTGTTGCCCTGACGGGTTTGCAGCATTTTGGAGGAGGGGTTGAGGGGTTGAGGGGTTGAGGGGTTGAGGGTGGAGTTAGTTGCTTTGCGGGAGTGGCGAGGAGCAGATGAGGTCAAGGATGGGGGGGATGACGGCTCTGGCGTCGATGGATTTGGGGATGGGTCGCTGGAACCTGGCTTGGAGAGCTTGCTGATGGATTGAGCGATCGATGAGCTGATCAATGAGCTGATCAATCTGTTGATTAGTTGATTGATTAGTTGATTGATTAGTTAGTTGATTGATCGGATAAATCGGGGCCAACGTCGTGACGATCGCATAAGGAACAGCTTGATTTTCCTGAAGCTGACTGGCTGCAAACAAAAGCTCAGAACCAACATTGAATCGGCTCCAGTGCCCAGTCGGAAAACAAAGACCATCTGCCCACTGCAAAACGATTCCAACATCGGTCAACGATTCTGTTGGCGGCTGGAGCGATGCTTGAATAGCGGTTTGTCTGGCAGAATTGTTCAGGGAATCAGTCATGCTGGTCGCACTTGGGCAAGATCAAAGTCTCTAAAATTTAGATTTATAAAGTTGATATAGAGTTGAATGCGATGAGGAGTGTTGAAACTAAACTATTTTTGAAGAATTATTTTTCAATAAGAGCTGTAGCTGAGTCTGAAGGCTGCACAGCGTTTCAAGCCGCAGCGAAAACAGGCACGAACTAGAGCACCGAAAGTGAAGAGCTGAAAGAATGCTGGGATCGCTTCAATGCCCAACTTTTTTCCATGCTAATCACTGATATTGAGACCCGCAATTCTCGCGTAATACTGCTTCAGCAGATCCTGCCCTTCTGCCCCCATTTCATGCAGCAATGCCTCAATTTGTTTTAGGACGATCGGCAACGGCTGATGATGTCCGTTCTCCCAGCGATTGACGCTCAAAAATGAAACGCCTAACTTTGCAGCAAATTGAGTCTGAGTTAGCCCTAAACACTGCCGAGTTTGGCGAATTAAACCTGGAAGAACAACTTGTGCCCCTTCTACGGTAGTACTTTGGAGAAATTGACTTTTCATAGGCAAAATACGGCAAAAATAAACTGATCGATACAGGGTAGATATATCACTTGATGGGTACGCTCAGACTCAGCCTAAAGAGGTATTGCCAATGGTCGATTCACTTCCTATGGCTTCTCATGCAAAAGGGGGTTTGGGTAAGCGTTAGGACTCTCTAAACATCTAGTCAAACCAAACATCTGGTTAAACCAGCCCTTGCTGCTTCAGCTGCTTTATCGCTGACCCTAGTAGAATTCTGGAATTGATCGCTGCGAATCGGTAGCCATGCTGAGCTGCACTACTCCTGTTCAAACTTGTTAAGGCATCGTCACAGCATCTTATGTCACACCATCCTGAGTCGTCTTCAAAGCGGTTTATGCCAGTTCTTCTGGGAGCGTCAATCTTTAGTGGAGGATTAATTAGTCTGGCAGTCGGGCTACAATCCCACGGACGATCGACTGAGCCAGTCACCTCACAACCTGTCCAGACCTTATCTGCTGGGGCGAGTGCCCCTTCTGCGCCTTCCACAAAACCTGAGCCGACCGCAGCTTCTGCCCCTTCACCTGTGGCTCAAGCCACTCCGCAAACCGTAGACATCTTTCAAACTTCAACGCTACCCAGCACGGGCACGGTTCAAGAAATGGTCGCAGGCGACTTAATGTGTTATCTGACAATGCAAGACGATCGCGGCACGACCCGTCGGCTGGGTGCAACCTTTGAAGTGTGTGAGCAAACCAGCTTTTTAAACCAGCGCGTGCGGTTTTTCTATGAACCTGTTTCAGTCAGCGATTGCGAGAGTGCAGAACCCTGTGGCAACAGCCGCCCCGCCCTGTTAATCAGCCGGATGGAGCGCATTGATCCAGATGCCACCTCCGGCACACCTCCCGCCCAATCCGCTGATCGTTACACCCTCACGAACGGCGAATGGACCATTACGGTAGGCAATATTCAGTCCTGGTCAGGCGTGAACAACACGGGCGATCTCACCTACAATGGCTGCAACCGCCAGAACGAATGCCTGCAACTTCAGGGCGGACGCATGAGCTGCCGCGATGGAATCTGCGCGATCGGCTGGCAAAACGGAGATTATTTCTACAGCTTGCAAAGCCCGATCGAAGCTGTAGACAGCACTGCACGGCAAACGAAAGCGACTACCCTGACCGTTCGCCGGGGTGATGCCGTTATCCTACAGACAAATGACCTTCGACCTATTGGCAACTAGTCACAAGCCTGAATTCGATCGCGAGATTCCTGCTTGACCAAACCCTCCATCGCCGCCTTCTGAAGCTGCATGAAAGCACACAAATCTTCATGCTCATACTTGCTTTGCAGCAGCGATCGCAGCTTATTTTCTGCCATCACGCTCAGATAACCCGTTGCCAAAGCCTGATGAACCAGCTCACGAATTAGCATCTTTCCTTCCTCCACAGATTCGGTCAGTGCAGGACAATCTCGCCAGAGCAGCCCTCGCGAAAGGACTTGTCCCGCCGGAAATTCAAACCTGCGTTTGAACTGCCATACACGAACTAGGGGGAGCAATTACCGCACACCCGACAGCTCTGACGATCAGTTTTCAAGAAAGGTTCCGGGCGATCAGGATTTTTTGAAAACGGATTACCCCTCATCCCCACACTGCGTTTCCTTATCCAGCGCATCAATCACCCGATCGTAAATCTCCTGTGCTTCTTCCGGCGAGTTGCCAATACTGGTCACGCCAAGTTTGCCGAATTCCGAGAGGCAGCCGATCAGGTGAAAAACGGTTCCAGTCTCCGTGGTGCTGTTGAAGTGGAGATGGTGCTGGGCGATGATGTCCATCAGGTCACGGGGCAGCAGTCCGTGGTATTGCTTGCTATAGAGGTTGTCGGTGGCGATGTAGTATTTGGGTTTGCCCTGCTGACTGAAAAAGAGTCCGGTTTTTTCGTCGTAAACGCCGTAGGTCAGCAGCTTGAGCGTCATAAAGGGGTGAGTCGTGCCGCCTTTGCGCAGGTTAATTTCGATCGCCTGCAAGTCCCAGGGCTGCTGAACATTTTCGGGCTGATGCACGGCGATAAAGTCGAGGCCGTATCGCTCCAGTGCGCCTTTGCGGGCGAGAACCTCACCGACGCGCATGCCGTATTCCTGAAGCTGTAGGCGATAGGCATCATCCGCGGGAAAACTACAGCCGAGAAACACTTGCCCATCGGGTCCGCCCAGAATTTGATCGTGAGTGGAAAGAATTTCGACTTCGGCGTGGGGGGTGATTCGTCCCTGGACGCTGGGCGATCGCTTTTCGTTGCCTTCCACAAACGCTTCGACGATCGCTCCCAGTTCGGGAATTTGGCGGCTGTAGTTTTCCCAGTCGGTTTCGCACTGAAAGCTGAGTTTGGGCAACCGATCGGCGATCGCCTGAGTGCGCTCACGGGTTGAAGCCGAGCCAGGAGCCATGTTTTCTAAGGGACGCAAATCGAGTAGCGCGTTTCCCCCGCCGGAAAAGCCTTCGTTCAGCTTGACCACAATTCGCTTCAGGTGGGACTGGCGTTCCCAAAGGTCGGCGGCGGCGGCAGCTAAGTCTTCGCTACTCCAGACCAGATCGCTGCCGTCTGGGAAAGGAATTTCTGCCTCTTTGAAAATTTCGCGGCTACCGCTTTTCGTGCCCCAGTAAAGCAAATCGGGATCGACTGCCAGCAACGGCACACCCAGCTTGACCGACAACTCACGCTCCAGATTTGTGGAGTTAAAGCACGTCATATAGGCCCGATCGCGCCGAATCGCGCCCTGAAGTCGAGCCAGCAGGCGGGGACGCTCCAGAATTTTTTGGGTTAGGGGTTTAGGGGAAGCATCGTAGGTGCAGAGCAGCACCAGCCGTTCGCGGGCGTGGGAAAAGGGAATGCCGGGGAGAAGCTGCAAATAGTATTCGATGACGCTGGGGTGAATCGGCTGAGAGGTGACGTAGATCAGTCGGGTACGGGGATGGCGCAGCCGAATCAGAGAAAACAGCAGCCGCTCTTCGTAGTGATACACGCCTTTGATCTTGTGCAGCTCTTGCTGATCTAGACTGAGCGACGGAATCACCAAGATGTCGCAGTCGCCTTCTTCGGAATGCTCGATCGCCTGCCATCGATCGCGAAGCTGCAACTGAAGCTGACGAAAGAATTGCGCTTGAGCATGGTCAGGCAAAAGGGGCATACCGGGCATGGCTTCAGACTCGCAGATAGATAAATGAGGATTGATCAGGGCTAGATAAAGAGATTTTACCGATTTCTACGAGTTTGTAATCCCCAGCAAGATAGGAGTTGAAGGATGAGCTAACGCAGCGTAGCACATCAATCCGGCAGATCAAGGGGATGCATTCCGGCGATGCCTAACCCATCCTCCGCAGGCTCGTCAGCAAATCCTCAAGCTCAAGCCCTATCCCAATCGATCGATCAGATGCTCCCCGACGCGCAGCGCATTTGCCATCACGGTTAACGCCGGACTGACGCTGGTGTTGGACGGGAAAAAGCTGCTGTCTACGACATAGAGATTATCGACCTCATGGGCGCGGCAGTTGAGATCCAGCACCGAAGTCTCTGGATCAGTGCCAAAGCGACAAGTTCCACACTGATGGGCAACGACCGACATCGGCATATCGCTGCGGGGATGAGTTGCGCCACGATTAAACATAGAAGGCTGGGCAGATTCCACGCTCTTGAGCACATCAAACCATTTGTACACCAGGCGATCGTGTGCTTCCACGTTATTCGGCTCGTATTCTACCCGCATTCGATCGTTAAGGTAGTAAATGCGATTGTTGGAATTCGGCAAATCCTCTGTTTGCATCCACCAGCCGATCGAGTGCGTGGCGAGCTGCCGCAAGCCAAAGTTGGGGAAGAAACGGGACAGTCCCGATAAAATCGGTGGAGCTTCGGAGAACAGCACGTCCTGGAAGATGCCGCCGGAGTTTTGAATGTGCCCCATCGGATAGTGAAAGTTATCGTCACCCCCGTAAAAATCGTTGATGCCGATCGTGCGGGGAAACATTCCTGAGTTTGCGGTTGAAGTCACCTGCACCACCACCGACAAAAGCTGCTTCATCAGATTGCGCCCCACCTGATCTGAGCCGTTGGCAATGCCTTTGGGATGCTTTTCGTTTGCCGATCGCAGCAGCAGTGCCGCTGAATTAATCGCGCCGCAGGCAAGCACCACAAGATGACCCATAAACAGAAACGTTTGATCGCCAATCTTCGCCTGAACTGCCTTAATTTCCGTCCCAGACGGATTGGTATGAAGCCAGAGGACGTTCGCCGAGGTTTTTAGCGTCACATTGTCCGATTTGAGGGCGGGCGTAACACCTGTATCTTCTGAGTCCGTTCTGCCCTGATCGCCTAATCCGATCGGCAAATGCGCCGGATGCAATCCCTGCTTGGAAAGCGTATCGAATAGGGGCTGAAGGAACGGCTCATGGGCCACTTCTGCACAGGGATAGGCTTCGCTGTGGTGCGGTTCGGTGGGGTCTTCGCCCGATCGCCCGTGAACCTGATACAGCTTTTCGGCTTCGGTGTAGTAAGGCTCAAAATCCGCGTATTTCAGTGCCCACTCTGGCGAAAGCCCGTCTTGATGGGGAACGGCTTCAAAGTCGCGTTCGCGCATTCGCATCAGCACGCCGTACCAAAGCTTGGTATTGCCACCCACTCCGTATTTCGTCTGCGGATAAAACGGCTCTCCGGCTTTGTCAAACCAGGGTTCCGGGGCGTGATATTGCTCTTTCTTAAACACCTCTGTACCGGTTAGCTCCGAGCTTTCCCGATAAATCAGTTCACCCCGCTCCAGGATGAGAATCTTCTTTCCCGTGGGAGCTAGCTTTCGCGCCAGTGTTCCGCCACCCGCACCTGTGCCAATAATAATTACGTCATAAACCTGATCGTCAATAATCATGATTTCTCCCTACTGCCACACATAAATCAGGATGTACAACACAATCCAAATCACATCGACAAAGTGCCAAAACAGCGACGTTGCTTCTACACCAAAATAACCATTGTCGTAATTGCCAGGGACAAACGATCGCCGCAGCATTGTGGTTTGTAGAATGATGCCTGTGAGAACGTGTAAGCCGTGAAACCCGGTGAGCATGTAGAACATACCGCCAAAGATGCCCGACTGAACAGTAAAGGGCAACCCGCTCCATTCCACTGCCTGACCATAGAGAAAATAGCCGCCCATCAGCATCGTGATCAGCATAAAGATGCGAAAGCCCCACAGCTTTTTATCGTGTAAATATCGTTCTGCGACATAAATGACGAAACTGCTGGAGACTAGGACGATCGTGTTAATTAGCGGCTCTCTGGTTTCGATTCCCGTCACGCCAGGGGGATACCAATCCCCGACAGGAGTGGTTTTGAAAATCGCGTAGCCGACAAAAAAGCTGATGAAAATTACGCTTTCCGACAGCAGAAACACAATGAAGCCGAATTTACTATTGCCTGCTTCGTCATGCTCCTGCTCATGCCGGACTTCTGATTCGATATCCTGTGCAATGGCTCGTTCTGCTGTCATTGTTTGCTCTCCGTGTTCGACCTGCTCGACCCGCTCAACCGATTTGACCTATTGCTTATACCTACAGCTATACCTACTGCGCTGGCTCTGGAGATTCGATCGTCCCTAACAAAGACTGATTTGCCACGAGCGGCTGATTTCTGCCGTAGCCGTAAGGACCAGACACCACCACCGGAATTTCCTCAAAGTTCTCGACGGGGGGCGGCGAGGTCGTTAGCCACTCTAAACCGTATGCCCGCCAGGGATTATTTCCCGCCTTTTCGCCCCGAATCCAGGCACTCACAATGTTAAGCAGGAAGGGCAACACTGACATTCCCAAAATAAATCCGCCAATGCTTGCTACCACATTCCAGAAGGCAAACTCTGGATCATAGGACGCAACGCGGCGCGGCATTCCCTGGAGTCCGAGCGGGTGCATCGGCAAAAAGATAAGCTGAGTTCCAATGTAGGTGAGGGCAAAGTGCAGCTTTCCAAGCCCTTCGTAATACATTCGTCCGGTCATTTTGGGGAACCAGTGATAGATACCTGCGTAGATACCCATGACGATCGTTCCGTACAACACATAGTGAAAGTGACCGACAACAAAATAGGTATTGTGAACGTGGAGATCGATCGGAACTGATCCGAGGAAGATTCCAGTGATGCCTGCGAAGACCCAGTTGCTAATGCCACCCAGCGCAAACAGCATTGGTGTCGTGAATCGGATCTTGCCGCCCCAGATCGTTGCCACCCAGCCAAACACCTTGATTCCAGACGGCACTGCAACCAGCATCGTGGTCACCATGAAAAACATCCGCATCCAGGGGGGCGTTGCGCTGGCAAACATATGATGGACCCAGACGCAGCCGCTAATCAGGGTAATGACGATCGACGAAGCCGCAATCACCCGATAACCAAACAGCGGTTTCCTGGCATGAACCGGCAGAATTTCTGAAAACATCCCAAAGGCGGGAAGCACCATCACATACACTGCCGGATGGGAATAAAACCAGAAGAAGTGCTGATAGACGATCGGATTTCCCCCGCGCTCTGGCGTAAAGAAACTCGTGCCGATCGTTAGATCCAGCAGCAGCATCACCGCACCCCCGGTCAAAGCAGGCAGTCCATAAAGCTGAATCAACTGTGCCGCCAGCACTGCCCAGCAAAACGCAGGCATTCTAAACCAGGTCATGCCAGGGGCACGCATTTTGAAAATCGTCGTAACGAAATTCACCGCGCCCATAATCGAGGACACGCCGTTAATCGCCACCGCCAGAATCCAGATCACCTGTCCGTTGATCAAATTCCCGGTCGGATTCTGCAAGCTCACCGGCGGATAAGACCACCAGCCCGACTGAGCCGGACCTCCGGGAATCAGAAAGCTTGCCAGCATCAAAAATCCGGCGATTGGCACCATCCAAAAGGAAACGGCGTTCAGTCGGGGGAATGCCATGTCTCGCGCCCCAATCATCAACGGCACCAGATAATTTCCCAGCCCCACCAGGACCGGAAACGTCCAGAAAAAGATCATTAGCGAACCGTGCATCGTAAATAGCGCGTTATATACGGTGCGATCAACCAGATCGGCTTCTGGCGTGATCAGCTCACTTCGCATAATCATCGCAAACGCGCCGCCCACCAAAAAGAAAAAGAAGGACGTGACGATGTACTGAATGCCAATGACTTTGTGATCGGTGCTAAAGGTAAAAAATCGCTTCCAGTTATCCGGTGCGCCAGGGTAGGGCTGTCCACGGGTCAGCTCAGTGGGGTCAATGGAGATGTTGGTCATGGGTTCTGTGGATAACAGGGGGTGGGAAGAAGTTGGGGAGGGTTTCGCTCGCGTTTCTGTGGATCAGTCGCTTCGGATTGCGATCGCGGGTTAGTTGCGGGTAGAGGGATCAGGGACTTGGCGAGAGGCCGATTGAGTCGTCTGTCCGATCGCAGCATTGCCTCCGGTGGCAGGGCTGTCTGGGGAGTGTTTGGGGGAGAAGTTGACAACGGGGGGTGGGGCAGGGGGAATCGTTTCCCAGCCGCGAATGGCAACTTTATCTTTCGTGTTGCCTGCGCCCGGCTCGTTAGATTGGCTGTACTCGTAGACCGCCTGGTTAAAGGCTGAGCTGGGGGTTTGGGCAGCTGCATCGGCAAGCCATCGCTCGTATTCATCCAGAGGCTGGACGACAACATCTGCCTGGTTTGAGGCAAAGTAAGTGCCGCTGTGCATCGAGTCTCGCAGGCGATAGGTTCCGGTTTTGATGGGAGTCAATTCGTACTCAATTTCTTGATTGGGAACCACGTATTGCCCCACCCGAAACGCCGGAATATAAAAGCCGTGCAGCACATCTTCAGAGCGCAGCGTAAATTTTGCCCGTCGATCGACCGGAAGGTGAAGCTCGGTGCTGGTGACCTTCTCTTTCGGGTAATAGAAAGTCCAAGACCACTGCCGCGCCGTCACTTCAATATTTTCAATGGGTTCGGTTTCAACGGCTTCCTGAATTTGCTGCTGTGGGGTGCTATCGAAGGGTTCCGCGTAGGCAGGCTCGACAACTTGTGGCACATGCAAATGCACCAGCTCCATTGGACCACCGATCGCCATCTTCTCGTAGGTGCGATAGCTAATGGCTGCGAGCATGAGCACGATCAGCAGGGGCGTTGCCGTCCAGGTAATCTCCAGAATGTTATTACCCTCAATGTGCGGACCATCTTCCATGTCATACTTACCCGCCCGGTGGAAAATCAGCGAGTAAAGGAACGGTCCCATTGTGCCGAAATAAACGGCGGTTCCCAGTCCGGTAAACAGGCTGAACAAATCGTCTGTCAGTTTCGACTCTGCCGAAGCTTCGGGCGGCAACCAGGAATAGGACTGCTTTGCCATCCAGAAGCTAAACAGGATAACTAGAATGGAGTAAATCGTGATGGTAATCACTGCGCGGAGTTTCATATCTTCCTACCCGTGGGCAATCGATCGCAAAAGAAAACCGAAACCGACTTAGACAATTTAAAGAGCCAGTTAGAAAAGCAATTAGAAAACCAATCAGAGAACCGGTTAGAAAACCAACTAGAGACCCAGTAGCTCAGAGGGTTCAATGTTGTTGGGATCGATTCCCAGGTGCAGCATTTGATCTGCCGTAACGTGAATCCCAAATTCACCGCCCAAGTGCGCGCCCAGCGTTCCCTGAATAAACATCAAGCCAAAGACCAGTAGCCCCACTAGCAAATAGCTCCACTGCACCTGTCGAGCCATATCTTTGCGCCAGCGGAAACGTTGAAAGCCCCGCCAAACAGTCATGCCAACAATCAATGATAGGATTGTGACCCCACCAAACCCGTGGGCGATCATGGTTTCGAGCGCCTGAAAGCCCCAGGTGCTTTTCACGTCGGCGAGCGGCACTGCCAGGGAAATTTCAAAAAAGCCTGCAGCCACAGTAAAGAAGGTGATAATTGCAGCAGCGATCATGTTGTACCAGCCGACATCAAACAAGCCCGATCGCGTTGCCGGAATTGCGAGCCACTTAAACACAGGCTTTTCCACCGGAAATAGCGCAGCGACAATATCAAAAGCGATCGCTACTATAAACAGCCCCAGCGTCAGGTGAACAAACAGGGGATGAAGTGGAACGGGGTAGGGCAAACCGTTGATGCCAATCCGATCGCCCCACTGTTGAAGCAGTTCGGGATTCATGTTAGCCCTCCTCGAATCGCATCCACAACAGGAACCGAGTGCAAGCCATACACCCAGGCGAGCAGCGTTCCCAGGTAAGCCTGAACCGTGACCAGGGCAAACAGCACGACACTTGCTCCCATATAAGCAACAGGCAATTTGGGTTTATTTTGCAGCCGCAGCACATAACGCCATCCAGTAATTCCTGATAAAATCGCCGGAAGCGTCCATCCCAAAACAGTATGCGCATTGAGCGTTGAAGCAGATGCAGCATAGGGTTCTGCCAAACCTGCCTCGATCGAACCAAAAATAACGGCAATAAAAATAGAGACGGTTGCAAAGGCTAAATTCCACCAACTCACTTCATACAAGCGAGAGTTTTTGTTGAAATAAGCGATGAAATCGCAAAGAACAGCAAAGTACACCATCGCGATCACAAAATGAATGACGATCGGATGGATGGGATCAGGATAAGGGAGGTTATGCTCGTTGAGCGGTGGAAGGTAGTTAAACACGGGATCTCACAATTGCCTGATGCAGCAGAGGTCAGAACGGGGTTTAGTTTTGAATAACCAATAAGAGCCTAGTGTTTTAGTCCCTTAAGCCCCTGCTTGGAGGGTATCCATATCCTTACGATCGCTTAATCCATCTAAAGAGAGAGAAAAAAGGCAGCGCAAGGGGTTTACCCGGAGTTTACATTGCCGATTTAACGGTAAAAATTCGGTAGATTAGGGATAGTGTGAGTCGCGAGGAGATTAAACGATGTCTGGTGCTACGTCTGGTGCTGTGTTTTTGGCGGGGGCAAGTCGAGGAGTCGGGCGGGAAGTTGCCCAACGATTAGCGAAGCAATCCCAACCTGTCGTCGCCCTGTTGCGATCATCTGCCGCTCAGGTTCAGCTTGAAGCTTTGGGGATCAAGACGGTCATGGGAGATGCCCTCAATCCGGCAGAGATAGAAGCCGCGATGCTGAATCAGCCCATCAGTGCCGTGATTAGCACGATCGGCGGTCAACCCCCGGAAGGACAGCGATCGGACTATTTAGGCAACAAAAACTTGATTGATGCTGCCATCAAAGCTAACGTTCAAAAATTTATTCTGATTACGTCGATCGGCGCAGGTAAAAGCAAAGTAGCTCTGCCGCCTCATGTGCTGGAGGCACTCGGACCTGTGCTTGCCGAAAAAGACCAGGCAGAACAGCACCTGCTCAAAAGCGGTTTAACCTACACAATTATTCGACCGGGCGGACTGCTCTCCGAGCCACCTTCAGGGTCGGGCATTTTAACCCCGGATCACACGATCGCTGGGTCAATCACCCGCGGAGACGTGGCAGAGCTGGTTTGTCGGTGCCTTTCGTCCGATCGCGTCACTAATGCAATTTTGTCGGCAGTCGATCGGCAGCGGCTCTCGGTACAGCGCGAGATTGATGTGATTTATCCTGATTGAATCCTTGTAAGCACAAGGTAGGCACATAAGCATAAGGTAAGCGCAAGAGATTGAAGTGAGCACAAATTGCTTGTACAAACTCCTTGGTCAGTCCAAACTCCTGGTGCTCACAAATGGTGCTTACAAAACGCTAAACGGCTCCGGCTCTCCTTCGTCTCGCTGTAAAAGAGAAAACCCGGTAGAAGCGAAAAGGGGCTGGGAGATGAGGAGGGTCAACCCAACAGCGCGATCTTCTGATTTACTCTTGGTCTGCCAAACCGCTCCCAGGCACTTCCACCCCGCAGGAACAGCTCCATCCAGCGCAGCGTTCTACCCTCTACTGTTTTCCAGCCAGAGCTACCTGGTGCAAACGCAAGCGTACCTTCGGGAACGCGGAAACTGCCGTCTGAATAGATTGCATCGCTCACCACATCGCCAAGTCGAATCGCAATTTTGGTCTCGGTGGGTAGCGAAATTGTGTCTGCGGGGATCGTGGTTTTAATGTTGCCGTAGCCGTCAATCCAGGCAATGCGATCGAACGGCACATCGGGAATTTGATCGGGTTTCAGCACATCGCCTAACACGCTCAAATCATCCTGAGCAATTGCCGCAGCCGCAGGCGGAAACACATCCCGCGATCGAAACTGAGAACCGCCCCGCGACACATCTACCGTATGTAATCCCTTTGCCTGCGACTTGATAAACGACAGTGTATACCCCGCATTCACGCCGACCACTTTCACCCCGTTGGGCAGCAACGCATAGGTTAAGCCTTCGCCTTCGTTGTCGCGTCGGGCTTCGGGATCATCCTGCCGGGGAGCGCAGTTGTGATAAATCAGGCGATTCGCTGAGCCAGGATTGAGTCCAAGCTGAGCAATCCAAAATCCGGTCGCCAGGGTGCTAAAGGGCGGCACGGAAAGATCGTGTATTTGCGCTTGAGGCAGTGCCATCAGCAACCGCTGCTTAACTTCTGCAAAGGCAGGATCTCCGGTTCCGTAGTCCGCAATGAGGGTAATAAACATAGGGATGCCTAATCTTTAACGAACCATTGCCATTTTGATTGCAGCCGTTGCGCCGTCAGTAATGTATTGCACCGCTAAAGCAGCAAGCAAAATTCCTAGGACGCGGGTTACGACATTAACCCCGGTTTGCCCTAGCATTTTAGCAAGCTGCTTTGATAGACAAAAGAGCGTGTAGGCAATGAAAAGAAAAAAGGAGGAGATAG
>NZ_JACJOR010000447.1:0-7485 GCF_014695615.1 Leptolyngbya sp. FACHB-711 | reverse complement strand
CGTCCGGTGCTCGGCGGATAGGTAATGGTCAGTCGCAGCTTTTTGCTGGGGTCAATGACAAACACGCTGCGCACGGTCACCTTTGCGTTGGCGTTGGGGTGGATCATGCCATACAGGTCAGACACCTTACGATCGGAGTCAGCCAAGATGGGGTAGTTCATGCGGGCGTTTTGGGTTTCTTCGATGTCGCCTACCCAGCTACGATGCGAGTCAGCATCATCTACGCTGAGGGCAATTACTTTAACGTTGCGCTTGTCAAACTCAGGCTTCAGCCGTGCGACCGTACCCAGCTCTGTTGTGCAAACGGGCGTGAAATCTTTGGGGTGAGAAAAGAGGACAACCCAGCCATCCCCTGCCCATTCATGGAAATTGATAACTCCTTCAGTGGAGTCTTGCGTAAAGTCGGGAACGATATCACCAAGTTGGAGTGCCATATTGCGCTACCTGTCTGTCAATTCAACAACAATCCATAGATACTTATCCATCATCCCACAGAACTCCGGTATTCCGATGGGACTTTGGATCTTTATTCTATTCTGTCGCATTCTATTCTGTCGCAAAATGCAGCTTTCTATTATGGATTAATCTTTGCCGATCACGTGGGAGGGATTTAGGAAATCTCCTGAAAATACTCTCGCTTGAGATGACGCTTGAGCAGCCGTAACTGCAACCCGATCGCCCTCTTTCAAACTGCCAATTCTGAGAAGAACCTCGCGCTCCTTCAGATTTCAACCCGATTACAACTCGTTTTAACTCGATACTAATGTTGTCAAGGCTTGAAAAGCAAAGCAGGAAAAAGAGCGAAGCGGATAGAACTGTAGATGCCTTGAGAACAGATTAATGGCTCACCCTGGATTTTACCTGATTCATTGCCTCAACTGCTCTTCTTGCGTTCTCACTTAGGTTAGAGCGGCGAGTTCCGCCTTTAGCGGCAGGAAGAATATTAATAAAAGTTACAAAATGAGAATGAGATCGATGAAAAGTTGGTGCGTTAATTTTTAGATTGATTTTGATTCATCGATTTGAATCGAATAATCTAGATTAAACAATAGATTCACTCCAATCTCTTTGTTCGATTTGTTGGTCATCCACTCGTTACTCACCGTCTTTTTTTACGTTATGCTTCACTACTATTTTCTGACCCTGTCTCAGATGCATCAGTTAATTCAACCTATCCTTGTGCCGATCTGTTTTGTGCTTGCCTGGGGGCTGGTTGCGCTTCTGGGCTGGAGCCTCTGGGCAGCCGCAAGAGACAGCGTTAAAACGGCTCAGAGAATGCACCAAATTCCTTGCGCCAACTGTCAATTTTTTACTAACACTCACGTTCTAAAGTGTCCTGTTCATCCCAGCTCGGCAGGCACTGAAGAAGCGGTAAACTGCCTAGATTTTGAACCCTGTTCCTACGCTTCTGTGGGTAATGCCGATCGCGCTTACCGCTAATCAGAATTAAGATTGGCTCAGTGCTAATCGCAAATGGCGGTGAGATGCTAATCCAAAAACTTCAAAATTGCTCAGAATTCATTGCCGGAGATGGAACCAATCTCCGAGAGTTGCTTCATCCCGATAAGCAGTCGATCGACCTGCGCTACAGTTTGGCTCATGCGATCGTCTCCCCCGGACAGGTTTCAATTCCTCACTCGCTCAAAACGTCCGAGGTTTATTACATCTTGAGCGGGAATGGTGAAATGCACATTGATGACGAGGTGCAAGCTGTCGAGCCGGGGGATGCGATCTACATTCCTCCCGACGCAAAGCAGTACATCGCAAATCTTGGAACAGAAGACTTGATTTTTATCTGTATTGTTGACCCTGCTTGGCGGCAGCAGGATGAAACAATTTATCGGGAGCAGCTCGATCACTAGCAGGTTTGCGAGCAGACTTGCGAAAGTCTCCGAAAGTTTCCAAATTGCAGGCGATCGCCAGCAGATCTGAGGTAAACGGATTGAGCGTCTGCTTATTTTCTAGGGGAAGTCTAAGATTTCCTTTAGCTTCAAAAGCCTTGCGCTACATAGGCTGTGGGGCAACACGCTTAGCAATTGTATTCTCCTATACAGAATTACTTCAACAAGATTGGTGCAATTTGAAACATAGATTTTGCAGTTTCCGTGAAATCGCTGTGAATTGATTGCTGTGGGGTAACTCTAAAGTTCCCTGCCGTCTTCGTCTTGCGAATAACTGGTTTAGCTGCATCGGTAGAAATCAATGCCTCAGTCTGTGCCTCTACCCTTTCGAGGTTCAATTCGGGGCTAGGTTGCTCCCTTATCTGAATGAGTTGTGCCCTGTGAATCGCTCACAGAGTGCCGGATTTGATGCATTCACTTGCTGAAGGAACGTCCAGTAAAATGTCTAAATTAGCGCACAGGCGAATGAGAACTCGCAACAAGCGATCGATCGCTGATACTTTGGCTAGATCTTGGGCTAGATCTGAAGTCGCTTACTACGCCCAAAAATACTTCAAAAAGATTCGTCGGCTCCCGGTTTCCCTGCAAGCCTGCCTTCCCCTGGCTGGAATTCTGGTGTTGATGTCTTCTTTCTCTGCTTCGGCACAAACTCCCTCTGCTGCTCAGCTCACCGAACTCGAATCCTCGCTGCGAGTCGGCTTGGATACGATGTGGGTGATGATTGCGGGGATGCTGGTGTTCTTTATGAACGCTGGTTTCTGTATGCTGGAAACGGGCTTCTGCCGCCAAAAGAATGCTGTTAACGTGCTGGCAAAGAACCTGATTGTGTTCGCTCTCTCGACGATCGCCTTCTGGTTCATTGGCTTCGGTCTCATGTTCGGCGATGGCAACCCCTTCTTTGGCACAAGTGGGCTGTTCTTCCTCTCTGGTGCAGATAACAGCCCTGCAACCGCAGATGCTTACCAGGGCGTTTACACTTCGCTCAACTGGACGGGCGTGCCTTTAGCAGCTAAGTTCTTCTTCCAGCTTGTGTTTGCAGGGACGGCGGCAACGATCGTTTCCGGTGCAGTCGCAGAGCGCATCAAGTTTGTTGACTTCTTGATCTTCAGCTTGCTGCTAGTGGGAATTGCTTACCCGATCACAGGTCACTGGATCTGGGGCGGCGGCTGGCTTGCTGGTCTTGGCTTCTTCGACTTTGCGGGTTCAACGGTCGTTCACGCAGTTGGCGGCTGGGCAGCTCTCATGGGTGCAGCGTTCCTCGGTGCGCGGCTGGGCAAGTACAACGCTGACGGTTCGCCCAATGCGATTCCCGGTCACAACATGAGCATCGCCACCTTGGGAACTTTAATTCTCTGGTTGGGCTGGTTTGGCTTCAACCCGGGTTCAACCATGGCAGTGGGTGATGGTTCTCTGATTGCTCACATTGCTCTAACTACAAATACGGGCGGTGCGTTTGGTGGCGTGGCTGCAACGATCGTGGCTTGGCTGGTGCTGGGCAAACCCGACCTCTCCATGATCATCAACGGCATTTTGGCAGGTCTGGTAGCGGTTACAGCTTCCTGTGCTTTCATTACAATTCCTGCGGCTGCACTTATTGGCGCGATCGGCGGCATTCTGGTCGTGTTTGCAGTAATGTTCTTCGATCGCATCAAAATCGATGACCCCGTTGGTGCCATTGCAGTTCACCTGACCAATGGTATCTGGGGAACCCTGGCAGTCGGTTTGTTTGCAGTGGGTCCGAGCGATGCTCCCGGTGCGCTGTATGCTGCAGGTCCGGCTGCAGGCCTGTTTGCAGGGGGCGGTCTGGGACAGCTCTGGATTCAGTTCCTTGGCACGATCTCGGTTGGCGGTATGACGGTGCTGCTGTCTTCTATCTTCTGGATCGCGCTGAAGGCAATTCTGGGCATTCGAGTTTCTGAAGAAGAAGAACTCATGGGTCTGGACATTGGCGAGCACGGAATGGAGGCATATAGCGGCTTCGTCAAGGATGCAAGCGGCATGGCAGGCAGTCTGGGCACTGCGGGCACTTCCACCGGAGTCTCTAGAATGGATACGGTTTAGTGCGGTTTTGAGAATGCTGAATTCATTATTCTGAATCAGTTCCTAGGTTCATTTCTAAACCATTCCTGAACTTATAAACCAAGTTGGGGGCACAGTGTTGCCCTCTTTTTTTGCTTTTTTTGCCTCTTTTGGTTCTAATCTGCCCAAAATTAACGCGATCGACTTCCCGCCCTTGCACCCCGATAATCTGGTTGTCTTTCACGCTAATATCGAGCCTACAGCCGTAGGAACACAGTGCACAGGCAGGTTGCACCCAGCGATCCGGCTACCGCCAGCCTTCGTTCATCGGTTCGCCCATTCCACTGGCGAGAATGCGGCGTGCGATCGCCCCAGATGGCCGCAATACTGTCACGGGTTTGTTTGACCTTGGTCGAGGATCGGGCTGCTTTTACTGGCTGGGACTGGCAAAGCTAGAGTTTATGCCCTACAACGGTTTATTGCTTCTATCAGAGAAAAGATGAGCTTGAATTGAACAGTCCTTTCCTTGTCTCAAGCTCACTGTCTCAAGAGCGATCGTCAACGCTTCTCAGACATCTCAAAAATTCACAACATTGAAACACGCTCGCCCGATCGCTGTCACATGAGGCGACTACCTTAGTTCTTAGACAAGGTTCATGATACACACACTCCTCACACCACAGAACTTCCCGGCCACAGTGCCGGGATTTTTAGTATCTTGATGCGAGTGTCTAACGCGAGGCTGTAGCAAACCCGAAGATGTGCCCTTGAAAATTGCTTAGCATTCCTGAAGGGATCTGAACCTTCTTTAAGAAGGATAAAATTTGCTGTTGTTCTTAACCAAATATTTTTTACAGCGTTTTTCACCCCCGTGCCTTACGGGAGTGTGGGGGCGATTTCTCCGTCTGTGGTCATTTCGATGCGTAAATCAGGGTTGGCGATGGCAAGCTGTTCGTATTGCTGGTGAGCCAGGCGCAGCGTCGGCGGCAGATAAAGGATCAGCGCGTCCATAGGCATCGGCAGGGGGATTCTCTACACTATCCTAGAAGAACTGTTTGATGGTTGGATCGATCGCAACGATGCTGAATATTCCTCAACTGCTGGCGCAAGAACTGTCTCTCAAACCCTTTCAAGTCGAGAGTGCCCTGGAACTGTTTGCAGAGGGGGCAACGATTCCGTTTATTGCTCGCTATCGCAAAGAGCGCACGGGTGAACTGAACGAAACGCAGTTGCGGGATCTGCTCGATCGCCACACTTACCTGACCGAACTTGAAGATCGCAAAGTTGTCATTCTCAAATCGATCGCCGAACAAGGCAAGCTCAGCGACGAATTGCAGCAGGCGATTCAAAACTGTCTGCTCAAAACGGAACTGGAAGATTTGTATTTGCCTTATCGTCCAAAGCGGCGTACCAGAGCCACGATCGCCCGTGAGAAGGGGTTGGAGCCTTTAGCTCAATGGATTAAATCCCTCAATCAGCCTGCTGCAAAGTCGGCAAGTCTGGAGCAGGAAGCCGCAAAGTATGTTTCGGAAGAAAAAGGCGTGAAGTCAGCGGCGGAAGCTCTGAAGGGCGCGTCGGATATTCTGGCGGAGGAAGTGGCGGATCAGGCGCATCTGCGATCGTATCTGCGCGATTTTTTGATGGAGACCGGGCTGTTTATTTCGCAGGTGAAAGCGGACTTTCCCGAAGGCACGACCAAGTTTGAGATGTATCGCCGCTATCAGTCAAAGGTAAAGACGATCGCGCCTCACAACCTGCTGGCACTGTATCGAGGTGAGACAGAAGGTGTGCTGGATGTGGAGCTTGCTTTTGATGCGGATGCAGTGCAGGGCTACTTGGAACGAGAAGAGATTCACACTCAGGCTGCCCCGATTCGTCAGTTTTATCGGGAAATGCTGAAAGATGCCTTCGATCGCCTGATGAAAACTTCCCTGATTGGCGAAGTGCGGGCTGAGAAAAAGCTGGAGGCAGATGTCGAATCAATCAAAACCTTTGAGGCAAATTTGCGCGAACTCTTGCTGTCTGCTCCGGCAGGAATGAAGCCCACTCTGGCGATCGATCCTGGATTCCGCACGGGCTGTAAGGTGTCGGTGCTCGATCAGACCGGGAAGTTTCTGGAGTACCAGACGGTTTTTCCGCATCAGGCAGAGGGGCAGCGCGTTCAGGCAGGCAAAACGCTGAAGACATTAATTGAGAAATATCAGATTGAACTGATTGCGATCGGCAACGGCACAGCAGGACGAGAAACCGATGAATTTGTCGCAGAGGTGCTGCAATTGCTGGAGCGCAAACCGATCAAGGTGATGGTCAATGAGTCGGGCGCGTCGATTTATTCTGCCAGCCCAACGGCGATCGAGGAATTTCCCGATCAGGATATTACGGTGCGCGGCGCGATCAGTATCGGGCGACGGCTGCAAGACCCACTGGCAGAACTAGTAAAAATTGACCCGAAATCGATCGGCGTTGGACAGTATCAGCATGACGTGGATCAAAAGCTGCTGAAAAAGAAATTAGATGAAACGGTAGAAAGCTGCGTGAACTATGTCGGGGTTGATTTAAACATGGCATCGAAACAGTTGCTGAGCTATGTATCCGGCATTTCTGCTGCTGTTGCAAACAATATTGTGACGTATCGCAATCAGAATGGGGCATTCCGCGATCGCAAAGAACTCCTCAAAGTCGCGAAACTTGGACCCAAGGCGTTTGAGCAGGCAGCAGGGTTTCTGCGAATTCGAGACGGCAAAAACCCCCTCGACAATACTGCCGTTCACCCGGAAAGCTACTCTGTGGTGGAACGCATTGCCGCCGATCTTCAGGTGACGCTCGATGCGAAGCACGTTCCTGCGGGGGGTAATCAGATTACAGAAGTTGCTGCTCGCTTGAAGAAAACCGACCTGAAGAAATATGTGACGGAGACGATCGGAGAGCCAACCCTGCGCGATATTCTGGCAGAGCTGGAAAAGCCCGGACGTGACCCCCGCGCCGAGTTCAAATATGCCACCTTTAAAGAAGGCATCAAGGAAATCAGCGACCTGAAACCGGACATGGAGCTAGAAGGGATTGTCACCAACGTGGCGAACTTTGGCGCATTTGTCGATATTGGTGTGCATCAAGACGGACTGGTTCACGTTTCTCAGCTTGCCGATCGCTTTGTGAGTGACCCAAAGCAAATTGTCAAAGTCGGGCAGGTGGTGAAGGTGCGTGTGCTGGAGGTGAATGAGTCTCTGAAGCGGATTAGCCTTTCGATGAAATCAGGCGAAGCAGGCGAAACTTTCCGTGCAGAAGCGAACTCTCGAAATCAGCCTAAACCGCAAGCGAAACCCCAGGATAAACCCTCAGTTAAATCTCAAGTTAAATCCCAAGTTAAATCCCAAGTTCAACCCCAAACGAAATCTCAAAATAAGTCGCAGTCCGGGCAGCAATCGGCATCAGAACCAAAAGCGGAAAAGCCGCCCAGCCTGGATGATCTGAAGGCGAGGTTCAATCGCAAAGTATAGGTAAACGATCGCCACCCTTGCAGTAAAAGGGTAAAGCAATGGGGATGTAAAGAATATTAGAGGGGCAG
>NZ_JACJOR010000446.1:0-33290 GCF_014695615.1 Leptolyngbya sp. FACHB-711 | reverse complement strand
CAATAATTTCATCCAGCAATCCCTGATCATAAAACTGACCGGCTAAATCTCCTCCGCCCACGATCCAGATATTTCGATCGCCCGCCACCTGGGTCATTTCTTGATGCACTGAGCGGACATCCCCTTTGACAAATTGAATATCTGCGCCTTCAATCAGGGGCAAACTGCGCGAGGTAAAGACCCAGGCGGGTTGTTCATACGCCCATGCTGGCGATCGATCGGCTCCCTCGCCCGTTGGATGGTTGAGAATCCATTCGTAAGTCGTCGAACCCATTGCGATCGCCCCAACGTCACGAACGAAATCTGGATAGCTGCTGCTGTCGGGTTCGCCAAACTGAAAGAGCCACTCCAGGGAGTTCTCTGAATCAGCAATAAAGCCATCTAAACTGGTGGCAGTGTAATACTGAGTTTTCATTGGAACATGCTTTCAGTGAAATACAACTTAATAGGCAGGCGAAGCGATCCAGGAGATTGCTGCTCCCAGGGCAGAACCCACAATGACCTGCACGGGCGTGTGTCCCAGAAGCTCTTTCAGCCGATTTTCATTAAAGGTAGGATGCTCACGAAACAGCTCATCAACGATTTGATTGAGAATTCGCGCCTGCTTTCCGGCTGCCTGCCGCACTCCGGCTGCGTCGTACATTACGATCACCGCAAACACAAAGGCGATCGCAAATTCGCCGCTTTCCCAGCCTGCGGTTTGTCCAACTCCGGCAGCCAGAGCCGTGACGAGCGCAGAATGGGCACTGGGCATTCCTCCGGTTTCAACCAGGGTGCGGAAGTTAATCTTACCGTCGCGAATTAAATCAACAAAGACTTTGATAATCTGCGCCAGCACAGAGGCAAGCAGCGAGACGAGCAGCACGTGATTGTCAAGGATGGCGGGAAAGTCCTGCATGATGGCGGGTAGCGAGTTTTTGCGAATAGCCTAGTTTTTGCGAGCAGTAATGTAGTCAGCCAACGCCATCAGCGGATAGGCACTTTCTCCATAGGCTGCGAGATTTGCCTTTGCCTCGTTCACGAGCTGATCTGCCTGACGCTTTGATTCCTCAATGCCCCAAAAACTGGGATAGGTCGCTTTTTGGGCTTGCAGATCTTTGCCTGCAGTTTTGCCCAGCTCTTCTTGCGTGGCGGTGATGTCCAGCACGTCGTCAATAATTTGAAACGCTAGCCCAATGTTTTGAGCGTATTCTGCCAACCGCTGGCGATCGCCTTCATTTGCCCCCGCCAATATTGCGCCGCACACCACCGCTGCTTCCAGCAGTGCTCCAGTTTTGTGGCGATGAATATAGGTCAGCGTGTCCACCGTGACATCCGATCGCCCTTCGCACTCCAGATCGACCACCTGACCGCCGACTAGACCCGCTGCACCCACCGCACGGCCCAATTTAGCAATGACTTGCAGAACGCGATCGGCTGGGACATCCTGAGTTTGGGCCGCGATAAATTCAAAGGCATAAGCCAGCAGCCCATCGCCTGCCAGAATCGCAATATCTTCGCCGTAAACTTTGTGATTCGTAGGTTTGCCGCGCCGGAAGTCGTCGTTGTCCATTGCGGGCAAGTCATCGTGGATCAGCGACATAGTGTGGATCATTTCCAGGGCGCAGGCGGTTGACATTGCCATTGCAGTCGTACCGCCGATCAGCTGACAGGTTGCTAGACAGAGAATTGGACGCAGCCGCTTGCCCCCTGCCATCAGTGAGTAGCGCATCGCCTCATAAATTTTTTCGGGATACACCACGTCGATCGAGCGAGCGAGGGCTGCCTCAACCTGTGCCTGCTGTGCTGCCAGATAGCGTTTGAGGTCGAATTCGAGATACTGCTGACTGTTGGTTGCAACCATGCTTTAATCCGCTTGAGCCACTAAACTTGTCATTCCTACACCATGAACGCGCATTTCTGAACGCGCACTTTAAACGCACAGCGGCAATGCAAAGCAGTTCCTGTTTGGTAATCGGCTACAGGCGCTGGCGATAACTCCATACTGTATTGTGCAACAGCATGGTCACAGTCATCGGTCCAATTCCGCCCGGAACCGGAGTAATCCAGCCTGCAACAGCTTTGACCGCTTCATAATCCACGTCTCCAACCAGCCGGGATTTTCCCGTTGCCTCATGGGTGACACGATTGATTCCCACATCTACCACAACCGCGCCCGGTTTCACCATCTCCGGCGTAATCAGATTCGGGCGACCAACTGCCGCGACCAAAATATCTGCGCTGCGGGTGACTGCGCTTAGATCTGGGGTGCGAGAGTGGGCAATCGTCACCGTGGCATCTTCTGCAAGCAGCATCAGGGCGATCGGCTTGCCCACCAGAATGCTGCGTCCGACCACGACTGCCTGTTTGCCTTTTGCCGAGATGCCGTGTTCCTGAAGCAGACGCATTGACCCGGCAGGCGTACAGCTTTGCAGCCCTGGTTCCCCACGCATAAGACGACCCAAATTCACCGGATGCAGCCCGTCTGCGTCTTTGTCGGGATTGATTTGATTCAGCAGGGCGACCGCGTCCAGATGATCGGGCAGGGGCAACTGCACCAGAATCCCGTCTACGCGATCGTCTTCGTTTAAGCTCTGAATCGTCTGCTCTAAATCTGCCTGGGTCGCGTCTGCCGGAAAATGCTTGCCAAATGAAGCGATCCCCACCCGCGCACAAGCCTGCTCTTTATTTCGCACATAGGCAGCACTGGCAGGATTATCGCCCACCATCAGCACTGCTAAACCGGGCGGTCGTCTATGGCGATCGCTCAAGGATTCTACCTCGTCGGTCAGTTCTGCTTGAATTTTGGCTGCGAGTGCTTTGCCGTCCAGGATGCCTGTCATAGTGAGTTGAGGGTGAGCGTCAATGGGCAAAAATCCCTTTGATTATCCAAGGTTGATTCGCGACTGCTGAATGCTCAAAGTCCTTAGTTTAGCGTCTATTGTCGCCCTCGTATCTCGATCGCAGCCGGGAGTTAAGATTCGTGATTCCTGGGCAGCTCATTCTGGCTGTCAACGTTACTTCAATCAGAATAAAATCTTCAGTCGGAGCAGTCGTACAGAATTCCCTGGTGTGGAGGTGACGTGAAAAGCCGCAATCATGCTGTCCTGTTGCTTAAAAGCCTTGCCTCCTCGCACCGATCGATCACCCTAACCGGAAAATGGTTTCGCGTTGCTCCGGGTCTTGCCGCCGGAACCCTTCTTCTTGCCCTGCTGCTTAATAGCTGTAGCCGCTTGACAACAGTACAGGATGTGCAAACCCGTCCCCGTCGGTGGTCTTCTACAGTGCAACTTGAGGGAACAGTGGGCGATCGAGTACCGCTGATTGGGGCAGAAGTGTACGAGCTGAAAGACCCGACAGGCGAGATCTGGGTCTTAACGGACGATCGCACCCTGGAAACAGGGGAGCAGGTGAAAATTCGAGGAAAAATTCGGATTGAGGAAATCACGATCGAGGGGCAAACTGCGGAGGAAGTGTACATTGAGCAGCAGCACCTGATCGAAAAACAGCCGCGATGATTGATCCCACAATCCAACTCGACTCAAGTTCCCAGGTGGCGATCGCCATTTTGCACCAGAACAATGGCTCCTCGAGGGGAACGGCTTCACTGCGATTTTTGATGCAGCTGCGGGATGACAAGCCTCAGATTCGCTATCCGGGCGTATGGGCGTTTTTTGGCGGACATCTCGAACCGGGGGAGTCTCCCGAGCGGGCAATCTGGCGCGAACTTCAAGAGGAAATTGGCTATCAGCCGCCCTACGTTCGATACTTCCGCGCCTACAGGACAGAGATGCAAGTGATTCGGCACGTTTTCGCGGTTCCGCTCACGGTTCCCATCACCGATCTCGAACTCAATGAAGGAATCGACTTGAGACTGCTTACCATAGAAGAAGTAAGGCGAGGCGACTGCTATTCCGATCGTATCGGGCAGATTCGCGCCCTTGCCCAACCCCATCGGCAAATTCTGCTAGATTTTCTTAGAGAGGGATTCTCGATCGCAGACGAACCTGAGACCTAATGGCAGCGAAATTCTCTAAATCGAAACCCTATCGCATCCGGGAAAGCACCAAAGCAAAGCACGTCAGCATCAAAGTGACGCATCTGGGCGACGTAGAAATTGTCGTGCCGAAGGGATTCGATCGCCGTAAGCTTCCCGAAATTTTGGAGAAGCGCAAAGATTGGATTGCGAAAACCACCCAGCGGATTGAAGCTGAGCGGCAGTCTTTTCCGGGGGATGCAGCAGAGCTGGGCAGCGACGGCATGATTCCTGAGCGGTTGTGTCTCCGAGCGATCGATGAAAACTGGACGGTGCAGTATCAGCCCGGCAATTCTTCGGTGAAGACGATCGCTGCTAGCTCCCAGATCCTGCTCTTTGCTCCTACCCAGGAACCTGCTGTTACCTACAAACTCCTGCGCCACTGGCTCAGCCGCCGAGCCGAACAGCAGCTCGTTCCCTGGCTTCGTCAGCTCAGCTCCGAAATCAATCTTCCGTTTCAAACCGCAGCCGTACGTGGGCAAAAGACGCTGTGGGCAAGCTGTTCGGGCAAGAAAAATATCAACCTCAACTACAAGCTGCTGTTTCTGCCGCCGCATCTGGTGCGTTATGTTCTGATTCACGAACTCTGCCACACCATTCACCTGAATCACTCAGCAAGCTACTGGGCACTGGTCGCCCGTAAGGAACCGCAGTATCGGGAGCTTGACGCAGAGCTAAATCGTGCCTGGGTTTATGTGCCGGAGTGGGTGGAGCGGTTTTTTGAGTAGGAATGTGGATAGGTGGATGAGGAGATCAGAAGATGAGGCGAAGGCGTAGTTGGCGAAGGCATAGGATGGGTTAGCGTAGCGTCATGCATTGAATCTAGAGATGGGGCTGTCGCTCAAAAAGCCGAAGACAAGCTGTTTCTGGTAGTTCTGGCTATCTATTTACGCTGCATTGTGTGAATCTTCGCTCTCAAGAATCGATCGATGCGAACATAGAACATAGTGTTCCTGTTGCTTATCAGTACAACTCAGTACAACGTACGACCTGCTATGACCGATCGCCCCCTAGAGGAAAGTGCTTCGCACCCTGCTGCTCCTGACCAATCTGATTTGCTTGCTGCACTGGGTGAACCACTCATCCCGATCGCCCCGCCTGGCTATCGGTCGGGCTTTGTGGGCATCATTGGCAGACCCAATGTGGGCAAATCAACGCTGATGAACCAGCTTGTCGGGCAAAAAATCTCTATCACTTCTCCGGTTGCTCAAACGACACGCAATCGCCTGCGGGGAATTCTCACGACTCCAGACGCACAAATTATCTTTGTCGATACCCCAGGGATTCACAAGCCCCATCATCAACTAGGCGAAGTCCTGGTTAAAAATGCTCAAATTGCGATCGACTCGGTCGATGTGGTGCTGTTTGTGGTTGATGGGTCTGTGCCGTCAGGCAAGGGCGATCGGTTTGTGACTGACTTGATTCGGCGTACCGAAACGCCTGTGATTTTGGGACTTAACAAAATCGACCAGCAGCCTGAAGACCGCGAGGCGATCGAGCAAATTGATCAGACCTACGCCGAAATCGCTCAAGAGCGCGACTGGTCGCTGGTAAAATTCTCAGCGTTGTCGGGAGCCGGGCTAGAGGAACTGCAAGCTACCCTGGTTGGCGCACTGGAACCCGGACCCTATTACTACCCGCCCGATCTAGTGACCGATCAGCCCGAACGCTTCATTATGGGCGAACTCATCCGCGAACAGATTTTGCTGCATACCCGCGAGGAAGTGCCCCATTCGGTTGCCATCGCGATCGATCGCGTCGAAGAAGCCCCTGACATTACCCGGATTCTGGCAACAATTAATGTGGAGCGAAACTCCCAAAAGGGGATTATCATCGGCAAGAGCGGACAAATGCTGAAAACCATTGGGTCAGCCGCCCGGCAGCAGATTCAAAAGCTAGTGATGGGCAAAGTGTACCTGGAGCTTTTTGTTAGGGTGCAGCCGAAATGGAGACAGTCGCGTAACCAGCTTGCCGAGTTTGGCTACCGCGTTGAGGAATAAAGTTAGATTGGCAAAAACTTTATCTCGTCCATGCTCCGTGGGTTTCACCCGGATCGTCCGGTTGATGAATTGCGACCGTGATTTCATTTCACCTGTGGGCACTCTAGACCGGGAAGCTCATTCGATGACTGGTGCGCCTAGCTGCTACCTGACGCGGTGAAACGCCACACTTGTGAAGTCGCGCAAGGCAAGTACTCAGCCGCTTTCGCTCTCGCCTTAATTTCGCTTTCCGTTTCATGCTGTATTTTTCGCTGAGCCTGTGTCTGATCATCACCTTGAAGCCGATTTCAATTTGCCTTTGAGACAGGGTTTGACGCCTGCACTGTCTCCCATTTCCGCTACGAATCCTGAACCGAGTATTTCTTCTCAAGACTGGGAGCGACAACAGGCAGAATGGCAAAAGCTCGTCCGGGCGATCGCCCGTTCAGCCAATCAATCGCTGGATCTGCATCGAATGTTGCAAACCGCGACCGATAAAGTGCAGCAGGTTCTCCAAACCGATCGCGTCCTAATTTACCACTACAAACCGCGCAGCAAGGGCGACATCCTGGCGCAGTCGGTTACAGAAGCGCGCTGGCAAGCAGAGCCCCGGTCCGACCTGACGCGTCAGTTTCGGGCACTCTGTCGTCAGATCAACCGATCGAAGGCACTGGTGCAATCGGGCGGATTTAATATCGACACGTCGAGCCGCCATCACTTTCAGATTCAAGCAGAGGTGAGCATTCCGGTGATCGTGCAGGATTCGCTCTGGGGTCTGCTGGTGGTGCATCAGTGCCGTGCAGATCGCCAGTGGAAAGCCTGGGAACTCAACTTGCTGCATCAGCTTGCAATTCACCTGGAAAGCTTAATCCAGCAGGCAGAACTGTATCAGGAAGTGCAGCGGCTCAACACCAACCTGGAACGGCAGATTCAAGCCCGCACTGCAGAACTTCAGCTCGCGTTTGAGTTTGAGGCAACGCTGAAGCGAATCACCGACAAAGTGCGCGACAGCCTGGACGAAGATCAGATTCTTGAAACCGTCGTGGCAGAGCTGGCAAAAGCAACGGGCGTTGTTGGCTGCAATGCTGCCCTCTACGACCTGGAAAAAAGCACATCAACTATCCACTACGAATACACCAACGATCTTTCTCCCTATCAGGGGCGGAGCGTCTCTCTGGAAGCCTTTCCCGAAATCTACAATCAGCTTTTGGAAGGTTTATCGTTTCAGTTTTGTTCGCTCATGCCCAACCCAGTGCGGGGGCGAGTTGCCATGCTCACTTGCCCGATCGTTGATGACCAGGGAGTTCTGGGTGATTTGTGGCTGATTAACCAGGCGTTTTGCCGCTATACCGAGCAGGATATCCGGCTGGTGCAGCAGGTAGCAAACCAGTGCGCGATCGCCATTCGACAGGCGCGGCTATTTCAGGCAGCCCAGGCGCAGGTCAAAGAGCTAGAGCGGCTCAATCGGCTCAAGGACGACTTTCTTAGCACCGTGTCTCACGAACTCCGCACCCCGATGGCAAACATGAAAATGGCGATTCAAATGCTGTCGGTCGCGCTCAAACAGGCAGGAACTATGGAGGGGCAGGAGCAGCGCATCGCTCAATATTTCCAGATTTTAAGTAAAGAGTGTCAGCGTGAAACCAGCCTGATTAATGACCTGCTCGACCTGTCCCGCCTCGACTCTGAGAGTCAAACGCTCAACCTCACTCCCGTTGACCTTAAATCCTGGCTACCTGCCATTACGCAGTCCTTTACTGAGCGATTGGAGGAACAGGAGCAGCAGCTCAAAATTCAGGTCTCTCATCCTTTGCCGCCGATCGTCACCGACCTGGGCTATCTGGAGCGAATCCTGCTCGAACTGCTGCAAAACGCCTGCAAGTACACCCCAGCCAGGGAAACCATTACGATCGCTGCCTCTCTCCTGCCTCCTAAAGAAGCCGATCAGCCCTGGATTTCGTTGAGCATCAGCAACACAGGTGTACAGTTGCCCGCTCCAGAACTATCCCGCATCTTTGAAAAGTTCTACCGCATTCCCAACAACGATCCCTGGCAGCACGGCGGAACTGGACTGGGACTAGCACTCGTGAAAAAACTCGTTGAACACCTGGGCGGAAAAATCTGGGCCGAAAGCAACACCAACGAAACCTGCTTTTCCATCCTCCTCCCAACCCCAAAAAACGCCCTCTGACCCCCTCACCCCTCCATCACACACTCAGCCACCTGTCCTGAAATAAACGGAAGCAGCTTCTCGTTCTGACTCTGAGTTTTTCCTTCTGTAAACACGACCAGCACATAGGGCAGAGCATTGGGCAGTTCCACATAAGCGGCATCGTGGCGCACCTGGCTTGTCCATCCTGCCTTTGACCACAGTTTTGCCTCGGTCGGCAAGCCTTCCCCTAAAAAGCCCGTCACCTGGTTTTCAGGATCGGCAGCGAGATCCGCCGCATTCAGGCTGCGCTGCATCAGAGTCATCATTGCCTGCGATCGGCTAGATGAAACTGCGACTCCTCCAATTAGACTGTGCATGAGTCGTGCGGTCGCCTCGGTGGTCAGGGTATTGCGATTTTCCCGCAGTTCACCCAAGAAAGCCCGCTCGCGTCCGTAAGGTCCATCACACCAGGTTTTCTGATTCACATTAATGCCTTCTAGCTCAATCCACCCCAGGGATTGAAAGTAGCGGTTTACAAGATTACGCTGCGATTTCCAGGTCTCAAATGGCTCTGGCGGCAGTTCTGGACCGCTCGTGGTTCCGGTCAGCATATCCATCACCAGGCTGGTCGCATCATTGCTCGAATCCACAATCATGTCTCGCACGGCGCGATCGAGTTCTGCCGAGGGCTGAATCATGCCCTGCTCCAGCCATTCTGCTACCGCCACCAGGTAAAACAGCTTCACCACGCTCGCCGGATAAATTTGCTCTACTCCCCGATAGGAAAACCCCCGCACCGGATATTTCCAGAACTCTTCTGGCGTTAACGCTCCGCCTGTATTCACCGGGATCGGCTCATCGTAGATCAGCCAGGTTATCGCAAGCTGTGTGCGCGTCAGTCCCGGAAAAGCAGCCCAGGTCGCCTCCAAAATCCGATCGCCCCACTGCTCAAGCTGTGCATCTCGATAGAAGAAAGGCATGATTAGACCTCACAAGTTCACCCACCAAAGATTACATCAGGAGTAGGAGATATGGCGTGAGGGAATAGGAAGGGAGTGGATGAGTGAAGGAAGCGGGGTAAGGGGGTGAAGAGGTGGAAAAATAGAGGGAGTGGACAAGTAATGGGTGAGAAACTGCTGTGCTGACGCTTCCTTTGCTAAAAGTGGCAATCGACAATAACCCGGCTCAGGAGTATGAGTGTCAGGGCAATCTCAATTTGTATGATTCGCCTGATTTGCGATCGCTGGCAACCCAAGCAATGCCAGGGCGACAGCTCAAAATTTTGGCTTTGCCCTTTGACGAAGCAGGACAGGTCAACGGCACGGTGATTCAGGTGCGGCTCTGTGAAGATGACTATCCGGGCTGGATTGCGGTTGAAGATCTGGATTTGTTAGAGGCGGCTGAGGCAGCTTATGAACCGCTTTTTCTACCCGAAGCTGAGACTCGTGCCCGGATGTCGCAGGTAATCGCCTTTACCTACAGCGCAATGAATCAGCCCAATCGCTATTTGTGGGGCGGGACAGTGGGACCGAACTACGACTGTTCTGGGCTCATGCAAACTGCCTTTGCCTCGGTGGGAATCTGGATTCCCAGAGATGCCTATCAGCAGGAGGGCTTCGCCCAACGGATCGCCCTTCAGGAGCTTGAACCGGGTGATTTAGTTTTCTTTGGGACTCCCGATCGTGCCACTCATGTCGGTTTGTACATCGGAGAAAGCTGCTATCTGCACAGTTCTGGCAGGGATCAGGGCAGAAACGGAATCGGCATTGACACCCTGGCTGAAACCGAAGATCGAATCAGCCGCACTTATTCTCAGCAGTTGCGGGGAGCCGGACGCATCTTGAGCAGCTATCAATCGACGCTTTCGATCGGTAATCTGCTTTAGTTTGCTGTTTCCAGATTGAGTGCAAGGGGGTGTTTTAGCAGGATCAATCATGCTGCATCGCCCCTCAATGGTTCAACGTCAGGGGACTGCGAAACTAAGCGATGGTTTGGTTCCCCAGCCTTGATCCGCGCGGGGGTGGTTCGGGTCAGGATGATGACTTTTCAGACAGCCTCTCGAACACCCTGTCACCAACCTGCTGCGAACGATTACAAAAAAGCCGATCGAATCGCGCCAGACCGGACTCAACCAGAACTCAAATTAGGGATTGATTGAGTAATTTATCGCAGGATCTGTGCTGCTGATCTAACTCTAATTATTTCTCGCTCGTCACGATCGCCACTTAAATTTCTTGTACTTAAAACGGGTTCTTAAAACTTAATTGGAACCAATCTAATACTAATTAACTTTTTTAATAAAAAAATAGCAAAGTATTAATAAAAATCCGACAAAGTGAGAAAAAATTGATATCAGAAAGGGCATCGACGACTGACCGTGTTTCGTCTCGATGCCCTTGCTGGTTCGCTCCTCACACATTGGATAGAATAACAAACCTGTTTTGATTTGTCACGCTTTTGGAGAAAATCCGTCAGAGGCATGATGTCAGATTAATAATAGAAGTAAGCGGCTGCCTCTCAAGAATGATGCTTGAGCTGTTAGAGAAACAGGGGAGTTGGCAGTTCGATCGAGCGCAGCAATTCGTGCAGCAACTTTTGAGTAATCCAAGTTAATCCCAGTCGAAGCTGTGCCTGCGCGGGGTCGTTTTGCCCTACTTCGTCGGCGATGCGACACGCCGCATAAAATAGTTGCCAGCTCTGGCTGAGGCGATCGGCTTGCTTAAGAGTTTCTTTTATATCGGAGATTGGGTTGAACTGAGCGTCTAGCTCCGCTCGTTGATCCAGAGTGGCGCAAATTTGCTCAACAAGCTGCCACTCTGCGGGCTGGCTGCCGCGAAAGCCTCCGGTGGGCAGCAGCCAGGGAAAGGGCTTCGGAGCCTGAATTTGCCAGCCGCAAAAGGAAGCGTCAGGTTTAACGATCGCCGACGGAGAACAGCTTGCGATCGCCTGTATCAGCCCAAGTTGCTGACCGAGACGAAGCACACTATGACATCGGGCGTAGGTGTGCAGTATCGGAAAAACACTGGTAGAATTACGGGCAGACGCAGCCATTGGAATCAAAGATCGGGACTCCAGCAGCGTTGTTGAGGTATCCTCGGCAACTGGTAATGGGTAATCGACGAGGCATTGCAGCCAAATTGCCAAGCCAGGATCTGCAAGCCGAAAGAAGACCCAGCCGGGAGGTGCGACTTCAAGATTGAAATGTTTCTGAAGGTCGTCCAGGGTCGCGTCAGACAGTGTTCCTTGCAAAGTTGCATCGAGTTTTTCGAGCGGTTTGCTCAGCTTCTCCATCAGGTCTTTCGCCAATTGTAGTGCTGGCTTCTGCAAGGGCTGTGCATATCTCAGAGCAACCGCTGAAACGTACTCAAGCTGCTTTTGTTTACCTTGTCGGGTCTGCTTAAGCGGAAGCGTCTGGCTTTTTCCATCCTGCTGAAGCTTCTCAGTATGGAGTGCTTTTTGTATCCGATGAACTAGTCGCGATCGGAGAGCAGCAGATAGAATGGTATGCAATCTAACACTCCCGGTAGAATTATTGTGCTTCCTGAGAAGCGGGTCGATTTCGCTGAACTCGATTTTTTAACTTTGGTTGTAATATATCAAGATTCAGATCAAAGTAAGGCTTAAAGAAGCCGTTCTACGGGTATTAACTGATGCAATTAGCACAAAGCACAACTCAAAGAAATCGATTTTGTATTCTCTTCGGCCGTTCTCCCTGTTGATTATTCTCTCTGTTCATTATCGTCCAGTTCAGTTCAGAGTCCCCCATCTCTACTGATTGTTGTAGTCACCCCTTATGTATTCAGTGTCTTCACCCTCAGAAACCTCCCGTCCATTTCTTACCTGGCAGCGTATTCTCGACTGGGCACAGGAGCATTACCGCTACCGTACCTTTAGCAAAGACGAAAAAATTCCGGCACGGGCAGGTTTACTTTACCTGGTACAGCGTGGAGCGGTTCGTCTGGTTGGCGAGGCACAGGTGAGTGCTAGTGTGAGCAGCGGGTCCTCCCGTTTACCCCGGATCAATTCAGAAGAAGCATTTCTGGGATTTGTTGGGGCAGGTCAGCCCTTTGAGATTGTGGCGCAGTCGCCGTTCACCCTCCAAAGTTTTGCTCATGTCGATCAAACGGCGGTGATCTGGCTCTACTGGCACGACCTGGACAACTGGCCCCACTTTCGGCGCGAAGTTCTGGATGCCTTTCGCTATCAGCATCAGCGGAAGCTGCTCTGGCTCAGCACGCTGGGACAACGCCGCACGATCGATCGCCTGCTCGGATTCCTCACCCTGCTAATTGAAGAATTTGGCGAACCCTGCGATGAAGGCTACGGGCTGCCCTGGTCACTCACCCATGCTCAGATTGGCAGCGCGATCGGCTCAACCCGGGTTACGGTCACGCGCTTGATGGGCAAACTGCGCCAGCGCGGGCTGATTCGCACCTACGGTGATAATTTGCTGTGCTTGCCTGCTGAGGCGGTTGCGAATAAGTAGCATTCGGCTTTCTGATAGAGCTGCAGCCGTCCAGCAGCCCGATGGTTAGCTAACCGGGGTGAGCCGCTGCTTAATTTGCAGGCTGTTGCGATCGAGCGTAGTTCGAATACCAACCAATTCTGCAAGCTGATTTTTGGCGGCTTCTGCCTGTTTCTTCGCCTGCACTTTGCGTTCCAAGGCTGCTCGCGCCAGGTCTTCTCGGCTTTGCTTTAACGCCAGCGTTGCCACTCGTTCCCAGGTGGTCATGTCTTGCTGTGCCCGGTTGTATTGATCTTGCAGGGTCGATTGAGCAACAGAAATATTGCTCTGGGCGTGGTTGAGCAACTGCATCGCAGTCACCGGATCGCCTCCCTGGGCAGCTTCTTCGATCATGCGGCGGGAGTCAAGCGATCGAATTTGGGACAAGTCTAAGCCGTAGTTGATGAGCTGCTGGCTTTCGTTTTTGCCTGTTTTGCACCAGTTAGCAAAATGCTCACAGTTGTTGGTTAGCAGATTGTACTGCCGTTCGCCCAGCCGGCTCTCTGCCCGCTGAAGCACAATATCGGGAATAAAAGCAAGCGGCTGCTGTTTGGTGTAAACAGGGGTGCCTCTGGCAAATGCCTCCATCGTGGTGCGCGTAATCACGGCATCATCGCCTTTGTGGTAGTGAATTATCGTGCCATCCCCACAATCAATTCCATGATGTTCGTAAACGCCCTCAACGCTGAGGAGGGGTCGCATCACGTAAATCTGATCGCCTCTTGCCATTGCTAATTGCTTAACCTGAACGGGTTTGCCTGAAAAAGAAAAGCCAGGAACCATTCGCATGAATGACTCCTAGCCACAATCTAGCATCCCGCTTTTGCTTTCAGCAGGGTCAGAAGGAGGAAACGATCGCGGATCAGGCAACCCTGATGTGAAGCAGTGCTCGCTACGCGGTAATCGCTGCCATCAAACTTCCAGACCCAATTTCATCCAGTCCCGCAGCCGAGCGCACGTTGGCACACATCGAACAGCCGCAGCCACTTACCGTCGTGCCGCTGGGAACCAGACCCTCAGGAGCCAGCACAGACTGGGTAACGGAAAAACTATCTGCCGCGCCGTAGTTGACGTTCCAGCCAATATCTCGTAGCGAAGCAAGCGTAACCTGGCTCAGCGGCATCTTCACGGTTGCACCTTCCGCAAAGGGAGTCAGCAGCTCATCGCCAAATTTACCTTCGTCCCAGTGACCGAACGTGCCCGCTTCAACCGGAATGGCTTTAGGCGCAAGTATGCCGGAAATTTCGCCATAAGCCCTGCCTGCGTAGCTGTCTGCTTTGTAGGTGTTGCTGCCGCGATCGATCAGGCTGCGTCCTTGCTTCTCCCAAAGTGTGCCGATGCCCAGAACGTGACCCAGTTCGTGAATCACGAGCGTTTTCAGGTAGCTGGGATCAGAGTTATAGGAATTGCTGTAGCTGGTGTTGATACGGACAATTCCCGTGGTGGGCATCCAGTTCCCTTTCGCATCGGTCGCGCCCGATCGATTGGTTGCGGCTGCCAGCCAGGCTTGGGGGCTATTCACGCCCTGAACGTCAATTTGGAGCAGATGGGAACCGTTAAAGCTGCTGTGGGTGATGGCATTTTCCCAGAATTTAGCGGCTTCGGTAATCGCATTACGAACGTTGAAGTTGAGGCTTTCTATCCCGTCTGCGAAATTAACCTGCATCGAGAATTTGCGATCGTCGCTACCGGAGGGCGTGAAGTTGGTGTTGACGGTGTAGTTCATGGACTGGTTACCGTAGCCCATTACCTGCACAAAGTAGTTTCCGGCAGACAAAAAGCGGCGAACTGATTCCCCGGTAGCTCCCCATTCCCACTGCCAGCCCAGCACCTCACCGGGATCGATCGCGCCGTTATTGTTTTTGTCCTGAATCAGCCGCACATCGGCATCGCCCGTTAAGCCACTCAGGTTTGCCGTGAATGTCCCAGATTGGGAAAGGCTGAAGCGATAAAAGTCTTCCCGATTGCTGGCACTAAGCTGGTCACTGCGTGAAAAAGCGGCAGATTGAACAGATGCGGTGCTGAGCGAGGTTCCAGGAGCACTACCGCTCGAAGTGGCTCCCCCACCCGGAGTTGGACTGGGTGCAGGAATCGGGGAAGGACTTGGCACATAAGCGGCTGATGCCCCAGTGCCGCCTGTCATCGACAGCGTATAGTTGGCGCGATCGGAGTCGAACGGAGTGACTCGCACAAAATAGCTGCCCACATTAAGCTGCTGCTGAATCGTTTCCTCTGTTTGTCCATCGCTGCCCGATCGTCCCAGTTCTGCCCCGGTGCTGCTGAGCAACTGAATATCGGCATCCTCGGAAAGACCCTTCAGGTTCAGCGCGACTTGCCCAGCTTCGGATAGGGAAAACTTATAGACATCGGCGTTGTCTTTTGAATCTACCCGTCCCTGGTAACTGCGCTGAAGGCGGCTAATGTTCCCGGCATCCAAGGCAGACAGGGTAGTATTTCCGGCATCGCTGGCAAATCCTGATCCTTTCAGCTTCAGCGTGTAGTTGGTGCTAGTGGTGCCTGCCGAAACGCGAATAAAATAAGTTCCCGCCCGCAGGTTGCCTTCGATTCGCTCATCTTGCCGATCGCCTCGCAACGATCGCGCCACGGAATCGCCGTTTTGCCGCACGATTGACAGATCCGCATTGGCACTAAGCTGACTCAGAGTAAGTCGAAACCGCAGCGATCGAGACAGATTCATCCGAAAATACTGATCCGTCGTGCTGCCGCCGATCGAGCCATTCCAGGTGAGTTCCGCTCGTCCGCTCAGGTTGCCCAGATTATTGGCAGTCGATAAGCTGTTGCCAGCTAAGCCTTGATTTGCCGTTGCCGTTGCGCTAATGGGCTGAATCTTCAGACTGCCAGTACTGTTGCCTGACTGAGCAAACCGCATCTTTTGGAAGGGCGAATTTCTTGAACTGCTTACTTTCAGAAACTTGCGCTGAGTCTCTGGCTGAACTTTCTGGAATAGCGGCGAATCCGTTTGTAGCTGAAACGACGCATTCGAGCGAGCCTGAGGGAACGCCCCAGACGCAAAACGATTTGACATAAATCCTCCTGATGACCTAAGCAGGGGCAACCCGGCAAAGCAGCAAACGATATAAGGACTGCAAGAAATCCTCTCCCCGATGGGGGATGCTAGCTTCAGTAAATAAGCTGCTACCTATGACTTGAGGAGGAGCCGAGTGTTCCGCGATTCCAGAAAAAAACTTAGAATCGCTGAAAATCAAAATAGCCAGTAAATCGCCCAAATTGCCATTGCCCGCAGATAGTGGCTCGCCCTGAAGGTTCCTGCTGCTGTAATCGCCTCCGGCGTGCGAAATTGTAGTCCGTTCTCGTAAACCTGCCGCACCACTGCCTCCGTAATTGCCATCGCTTCCGATCGCATTCCCATTTGCAGCATAAAAGCTGCCAGCCCAAAATTAATCCCCGTCCAGACTTCGAGCGGATGCGTATCATTAGGATTCACCGGAGACCCATCAGCCAGCACTCCATTTGCCGCCCCGATTGCCACAAATGCCTCTCTTGATTCCCCTGATTTTTCACGGCTCGCCGCGACATATTGATTAAAGTTGACAAAACAAGCTTCATACACCGACTTTAACGCCGATCGCACACAGTCCTCTGGCACAACATCTGGCAAACTCAGCAACCGCGCGTAAAACTGCCCGCAAAGCTGATCCGCCATCACCACTGCTGAACCGCTGCCGCTATCTAGACGGTAATACTGTCCGTTCCACAGCTTTTCCTGATAAACCGATCGCGCTTGCCCCAACCAGCCCTGATAAATCTCGCTTTGTTGTTTTCGCCCGTCTACCGCTCCATCTGCTTTGTCTAGAACTTGCCCGATCGCGATCGCTGCCTCTAACGCCGCAATCCACAGTCCGCCACAGTACGCGCTGACTCCCTGCAATCGCCAGTCATCAAAGGTCTGATCGGGTGCGCCGGAGTTTTCGGGAATGCCGTCATTGTCCAGGTCAAAGGTTTTCAGGTAGTCCAGCGTGGCGACGATCGCCCCCCAGCTTTCCCGCAAAAACGCTATATCCTGGCTGCCCGTAAACACAAAATCGCGATACACTTGCAGCACAAAATCGGAGCCGAGGTCTTTCCATAGGTTGCAGTCTTGATAGCTGGTGTAGTTGGTCTTCTCCCAGACGTGCTCATTTGGCGCACCCAGATCGTGGGGCGTTGCGTTCGCCGTTTTGCGCTGGGCGATCGGGCTTTCCATTTTCTGAGTGAAGTAATAGCCAATCACGCGGGGCGTATCGTCTGCGGTCGGAATTGCTCGGGCAAAGGCCCGCATCACCGCTTTATCCAATTCTGGAAACAGCAGCAGCAGCGCAAACGAGCCATAGAGCCGCACGTCCAAGCTTTCATACCAGCGATAGTCCAGACATTCCAGAACGGCAAATTGCCCGATCGGATCCCGATCGCTTGCCGCACTCCACAAAGTTCCGCCGCTGGTCAGGTCGTACAGCTCGTTAAACAACGCCATCTTGAACCACTGCGGCAAATCCGAGCGATCGAGGATCGGCTGCTGCCACTGCTGAATCTGCTCGCGCCACTGCGGATATTGAGCAAGGGCCATTTGAGCGATCGACCCGGCATTGTCTCCACTCCGCCCGAAGAAATCGGTATAGCGACGAAAATAAGAAGTTCCCTCAGCAAACTCCGTCACCGGAAAATCCCACGCCAGCACAAAGGGAATCTGCTTCACCTCACCGGGAGCCAGCGTGATTCGCACTGCGACGGCTGCGCCAATTTGTTCGCCTGTCCCTGCCGGAGTTTCGTCGTGAGTATTGGGCAATGATCCATCTCGACCGAAGGACTGCCACAGATCCGCGCCATCCCCGATCGGATTCCATCGGCTGTGATAAAACACTTCGCCTGCGTTGGCATCAGTGACGATCGCCCATTGCCCATCGCCTTCTGCCGGATCACTTGTGCAAACCCGACCCATCACACAGCCAATTCCGCCCCCATCGGCCTGAACCTGATTAAAGTTCCCGACACTTTCCCCGATGCGCGGCTGATACTCATACACCGGACTGCCATCATCTCGCACTTTGACTTCGGGCGATTTTAGCGCGTTCGTAAACCAGCCCGTCATATTTTGCCAGGACAGCATCACGCTCAGCGTTAAGGGACGATCGCCCGAATTTCGTACCGTCCACAAAAACACCGCCACCGGATAGCTGCTTTCTCGATAATTTTCTGCCCAGATCGGGGAAAACTGCTCACACACTATCTCCGCTCGAAACCTGTTGCGGTAAGTAAACCAGCTTCGCGGATACAGCGCAGCATAGTCTCCCTTGTCCTGTTCTTCTGCCATTTCCCCGTACCATTGCCATGCCCCTAATGTTCCATCTGTAGGGGCTTCAGTACAGAGCGCGTATGCTTGGGTTTGATTACCCTCCTGCTCAAACACACTAAATTGGCAGGCAGGCATCGACCCAAACCAGTGTTCGCCGCCGTCGATATGCCACAAATTAAAATCGCCGCGGGACGATTGCCCAATACAGCCCGCCCCAAAACCGCCTAACGGCATTCCGTGCCAGGGACCATCATCGATATTGCTGGCATAGCGAACGGTGTAAGGATGATCCCAACCAGAACCGATCGATCGCGTCCAGGCAGAATCAGGAATTTGGAAGAAAGAGTCGGAATTGATCATCAGACGATTTTACCGAACACCTGCCCCCAATCTTCACTCTTCCCATACTCCGGTTCATTGGTCGGGATATGTGGCAATCCTCCGATATATCTGATACAATTCCTGGGTAATCAAGGCTTTAGGATCAGGTTATTTCTTAATCTCTCTTTCCTGACTCGCATCCCGTATGGAATCTCTCTCGTCGCATCGGTTTTCCCGCAGCCTCCAAGCGATCGAACCGTCCTTTTATTACTTTGCCTACGGTTCCTGTATGTGTCCGGTAGACCTGAAGCGATCGCTCGGCGAGAAAATGCACCCTTACGTCGTCGGTCATGCAACGCTTAGCGGTTATCGACTGGGGTTTTTCCAACGATCGCAGCTTCGCAACTGCGGTGTATTGGATATTGTGAAAGACGGGCGATCGCAGGTGGAAGGCGTGCTGTATCGGCTCCCCCAGCGGCTGAGCGATCGGCTCGATGAGCGAGAAAAAGGCTATCGTCACGAAACGATCGAAGTGGTGAGCCAGGGACACCGCTATGCTCACGTTCGCACCTATACCGTGATCGAAAAGCTCACCGAAGAACACGCACCCAACGACTGGTATTTTAATGTCGTGCTGCGCGGCGCGGTTACTTGCGGCTTGCCAGAGCAATACTGCTGGAAGCTGTTTAGCCACATGCACCAACTCCAGCAAACTGAAGCCAGCCAAGCCTGCACCAGTTTGCGATCGGCATAGTTTGCCCCCTTTACCAAAAAGCGTCCTCTGGCGATCAACGGTGTTCTACAGGGGCGCAATTGGGCTGCCAGTTCTGTTGCTTCAAGGGAATATTTGAAGGCCTAATTGTTTTCCGAATTGCCTTCAGTCGTGCTGAAACGATGTCTTATTCTGGTTCTGAAGTCCTCCGTAATTCGAGGATTAAGGAGGCAATAGAGCAGCTCGAATCCTTCTGAAATCCTACTCAGAATCTCAAATATTTCTCAAATTTCTGCAATCGATTACCGCATTTCCGCTGTAAACCTTTCCTTGGGGAAACAGCTCACTAATAAGTTGTAAACATCTGTTATATCTATTCGTTACTAACTAGAGCGAGTAGCGACTGCGCTTTGCATCAAGGGCAGGGTCTTTGTAATGCCTTGGGCTGCCTAAAAAATGGCTATTGTTCGCTCGATTCACTCCATTTCACCCTGCTCTAATCTTTTTTTTACTAAACGGTGCAGGTAATTTTACGGAACCTTGATCATCACTCAACCAATAAAAGATCCTGGAAAGCTCGGAAATTCACAATCGCTTTAATTCATCTGTTCAAGATGCAATCCGTCCGGGAAGTATGGATTTATCGCACCCCCCATCGATCCCTCTCGATTCGATGGCTTAAACCTGCCTACCAAAGGAAGGGTTGTTATGAAGAACCCTGAGCATAAACCGCAATACTCGATCGATCCAGCCGTCCATTTGGAATCAGAGCAACATCGGATGCAAGCCTTATTAGAACTAGGACTTTTAGAAGCAGAAACAATGCCCATCTTTGATGAGGCAACTCAAACGGCAGCTCATTTTTTAGAAATGCCAATTTGTACCTTTGGTTTGCTTGATCGCGATCGAGTCTGGCTAAAGGCAGCAGTTGGTTTATCGCGAATTGGCTTGATGAACCAGCTTGCGGCTTCTCGTCAGCTTCCACGCACCGAAGGTTTATTTCTCCAGGTAATTGAGAGTCAGCGTCCTTTAACGGTTCCTGATACGGCAGCAGACGATCGATTTTCCAGCAGCGTTCTTTTCCAGCAGTATGGCATTCGCGCTTATCTGGGCGTTCCGGTTGTTGATTCTCGTGGTCGCTGTTTGGGCGTGCTGGCAGTAATGGATCTGGCTCCACGCCAGTTTACCAGTCGCGATATTCAGTTTCTAGAACTCATGGCACGCTGGAGCATCAGCGAATTTGAGCGAAACTGGCTGCTCAATCAGCAACTCCATCCCGGTTCTAGCGAAATCAAAGAGACCGCTCTACTGCTTCCCTCTGCTGCCAGCGAGCCAGCTTCGTCCAGTCCATCTGAGAACCCGACTCTGGTGAAAGCAGATTTGATCAGCCAGATGACGCAGGAGCTCTCGACACCGCTCACCTCGATCCTGGGCATGGCGCGGGTGCTGAGTCAGGGAATTTACGGCGCACTGACCGATAAACAGCAGGAGTACATTGACATTATCCATAACAGCGGACAATATCTGCTATCGCTGGTTAATGAAATCGTAGAACTGGGCGTGTTGAACGATCGCAGCACCACACTGACGCTTTCACCGGTCGATGTAGAAATGCTGTGTCAGCTCACCATCAGCAGCCTCAACCAGGCAGCCCACCGTCGGGAACAGCGCATTCAGCTCACGGTAGAGCCGGGTCTTCGCTTCTGGATGCTTGACAAAGACAAAGTTCGGCAAATTCTTTACCATCTTGTCTTTAATGTGATTCAGTCTTCTAGTTCTGACAGCGTGATTCGGATTCACGGTTCGCGCCGCCAGAACGCCCTTCATCTCATGATCTGGACTTCCCATCCCTGGTTAGGAGACGGCTTGCCGATTACTGACCTCGCTCCCCTGTCTTATCCTGGCTCAAGCTCCAATTCCTTTTCCTCGGAGCCGTGGAAACAGCAGTCAAACTCAGACTTAAGCTCTGGCAAGCTTTTTGCCAATCATGCTGGCAGGCAATCCTCGCTCGGGCTGCTGGATTCTGAGCCGCACAGCAATCTTTCCAACCAGTCTCGATCGCGTGAAGGTCTGAGTCTGATGCTCAGTCATCAGCTTGTCGAGATGCACCAGGGCTGCATTACGATGCAGGGATCGCCCGAAGAAGGCTTCCGCTATGTGATTCAGCTCCCGCAGCTCCAAGAAAGCACGGCTAAAAGCTAGAGCATCGGTAGGGCATCGTTATAAGGGGTGAAGCAGTTGCGGTCGTGTTTTTTACACCAGGAGATTTGTGCCCGGAGAACAGCCTGGTCAAAAGTCCTGTCGCAGCCGCCTCGCCCTTACAGCTTTTCTGGAGCAGAGGATGAAGCAACTGACGCTGCCCTTATCTCCTCATCTCTCCATTCCCTCATCCTTTCTACGGCACATTCAGATCCGTCACGGCCCCCAGACTGCTGGTAGAAACCAGCTTGGCATACTTCGCTAAAACGCCCCGTTGATAGCGAGGTGCGGGTGGGGTCCACTGAGCGCGGCGGTCTGCCAGGTCTTCATTAGAGACGTGCAGGTGCAGCAGGCGTTGGTCGGCATCGATCGTAATCTGATCCCCTTCCTGAACCAGGGCGATCGTCCCTCCCACATAAGCTTCTGGGGCAACGTGACCCACGACCATGCCGTAGGTACCGCCAGAAAAGCGACCGTCAGTAATCAGTCCGACTGCATCGCCTAAGCCAGCGCCAATGATTGCAGACGTGGGAGCCAGCATTTCGCGCATGCCGGGACCGCCTTTTGGACCTTCGTAGCGAATCACCAGTACGTCTCCGGGCTGAATCTTGCCTGCCAGGATTGCGTCTAGACAGGATTCTTCGGATTCAAATACCCGTGCAGGTCCGGTAATTTTGCGGTTTTTGATGCCCGTCAGCTTGGCGACTGATCCTTCCGTCGCAAGATTGCCTTTGAGAATGCCTAAGTGTCCCTGCGGATACATCGGACGATCCCAGGGGCGAATCACATCCTGGTTGGGGCGCGGGTTATCGGGAATGTCTTTGAGCAGTTCGGCGATCGTCTCTCCGGTGATCGTGATGCAGTCGCCGTGCAGCAAGCCCTGGTTCAGCAGCATTTTCATCACCTGGGGAATGCCGCCTGCCCGGTGCAGATCCGTGGCAACATAGCGACCGGAGGGCTTCAGGTCACACAGGACGGGAACCCGTTGCCGGATGGTTTCAAAGTCATCAATCGCCAAAGGCACTCCAGCAGAATGGGCGATCGCCAGAAAGTGCAGCACCGCATTCGTCGAGCCACCCACTGCCATAATGACCGAGATGGCATTCTCGATCGACTTGCGCGTAATGATGTCTCGCGGACGACGGTTTGCTCGAATCGCCTCGACCAGTGCTTTGCCTGCCAGCAGCGTGTTGTCTGCTTTTTCAGGATCTTCCGCTGCCATCGTCGAGGAATACATCAGGCTCATGCCCATTGCCTCGAATGCCGAAGACATCGTGTTTGCCGTGTACATCCCGCCGCAGGAACCCGCTCCCGGGCAGGCGTTGCGCTCGACTGACATCAGCCGCACTTCGTCAATTCTGCCTGCGCTGTACTGTCCCACGGCTTCAAACGAACTCACCACGGTCAGGTCTTCGCCTTCGAGATGTCCGGGTTTGATCGTGCCGCCGTAAACGAAAACTGCCGGAATGTTCATCCGCGCCATTGCAATCATCGCGCCCGGCATATTCTTGTCGCAGCCGCCGATCGCCAGTACACCGTCCATACTCTGGGCATTGCAGGCTGTTTCGATCGAGTCAGCAATCACATCCCGCGACACGAGCGAATACTTCATGCCCTCGGTTCCCATCGAGATGCCATCGCTAACAGTGATTGTGCCGAAAATCTGCGGCATTCCTCCTCCAGCCCGGATTCCTTCCTGGGCGCGTTCGGCAAGCGGCGCGATTCCCATATTGCAGGGCGTGATCGTGCTGTAGGCACTAGCGACTCCCACGATCGGTTTCGTGAAGTCTTCGTCGTTAAACCCGACTGCCCGCAACATGGCTCGGTTAGGCGATCGCTGCACGCCTTGGGTAATGATTTGACTGCGTAAATTGTCAGGCATTCGCTTTTCCTTCGCTGTTCGATATTTTGAATCTAGGTTTGAGTTCGGCGCTCCGTTTTGAGTCGGTTGCTTCGCAGTTCGCCGAAGGGGTCATCGGTCAGGTCTGTTTCTGATTTTCTCAGATTCTCATGCGCTCAGAGCTTGTTTCCCGGAACACGCATTGCTAAAAACGAGTCCTGTGCAGGCACGCTAAATCTTCCGTACATCCATTTCTCCTGAAGCGTGAATCAGTATGGTTCTAATTTGCGCTGACTTTCTTCTGGAGAGAAGGTACAAATCGATCGACTTCTGCTAGGACAGTTCAAGTTTTTTGACGCTGTTCTAGTCAAAATTGAACCCATTGTACCAGGGCACTTCAGAGCGCACAGGCTTTTCGTCTGCTCCAGATCCTCCTTAGAAAAAGCGAGAATTTGCAGCGTTTCAGGGCAAGCTAAAGTTCATTCAGCTTCATTACCGCCCCCATCATGCTGCCTTATGCAAACCGAAGAACTGCTAGACCGCTACGCTGCAGGAGAGCGAGACTTCCGAGAACTTGTGCTGGCAGGATGTGATTTAAGCGATCGTGATTTACGCGGCATTAACCTGCGCGGAGCAGATCTGAGCCAGGCAATTTTGAAAGGGGCAGACCTTAGCTCAGCTAATCTGCGCGAAGCCAAGCTGATCGAAGCCAATTTGAGCCATGCAACGCTTTTAGAAGTCAATCTGATCGGGGCAGATCTGACACAGGCAAATTTGTTAGAAACCGATTTGAGTCGAGCCGGACTGCGGAGCGCGAAGCTGATTGGGGCAAACTTCGATCGCAGCAATTCACCCGAAGCTAACTTTGGGGAGGCAAACCTGAGCCGGGCAAACTTTGTCGAGGCAAATCTCAGTCACACCAGTTTTCACCGGGCAAAGCTGCTGGCAACCAACCTGACCCGCGCCATTTTGGAAGGCGTCAACCTGTCGAACGCCAATCTCACCGGTGCCATTTTGGAAGGGGCGACTTTAACGAATGCAATGGTGCATGGAGCCAGTCTGGAAGAAGCCGATTTGCGGGAAGCCGACCTGAGCCGCGCCCGCATTATCAATGCCAATTTAATCAACGCTAACCTGGGACGGGCCAACGCCAGAGGCATCAATCTAAGCTGGACTTCGCTGCGTGGAGCAAATTTGCGGCGGGCAAATCTGTATCGGGCAAACCTGTGTTGGGCAAACCTGAGCGAAGCGGATTTGAGTGAAGCTGTTTTAGTCAGCGCGAATATCAATCAGGCGAATCTTCAGAATGCAGATTTGACAGGTACGCTAATGCCAAGCGGGACAACTCACGGATAATTGCTCTCCTGCATAAATGGCTGCGATATCGTGAAGAAGTTCCTCCCCTGCAAGCAATCCGTCATTATGATCTCGATCGATCGCCCTTCTGCCCTACCCGAACAGTTTGCCAGCGATAACTATTCCGGCATTTGTCCTGAAGCCCTGGATTATATGCTGCAAGCCAATCAGGGAGCTGCGCCTGCCTACGGCAACGATATCTGGACAGAGCGAGCAACGGATCATTTTAGGGAGTTGTTTGAGACGGATTGCGAAGTCTTTTTCGTATTTAACGGCACGGCAGCCAATTCCCTGTCGCTGGCGGCTCTTTGTCAGTCTTATCACAGCGTTATTTGTCATGAAGTCGCCCACATTGAAACCGATGAATGCGGCGCGCCGGAGTTTGCGTCCAATGGGTCAAAGCTGCTCCTGGGCAAGGGCGCAAACGGTAAGTTAACCCCAGAATCGATCGCCAGTATTGCCGCTCGCCGCGATGATCTTCACTATCCAAAGCCGAAAGTGGTGAGCATTACCCAGGCGACTGAGTTAGGGACGGTATATTCGATCGCCGAACTGCAAGCCATTAAACAGGTTGCTCAGCAGCACCATTTGCGGGTGCACATGGACGGCGCAAGGTTCGCCAATGCGGTCGCTGCCCTGAACAAAACTCCGGCAGAGCTAAGTTGGAAGGCGGGAGTGGATGTACTGTGCTTTTGCGGTACAAAAAACGGCATGGCGATCGGCGAAGCGATTCTCTTTTTTGACAAAGCTTTGGCAGAAGACTTTGCGTTTCGCTGCAAACAGGCAGGCCAGCTTGCCTCCAAGATGCGCTTTATTGCTGCTCCCTGGCTGGGTCTGCTAGAAACGGGCGCGTGGCTGCGAAATGCCCAACACGCCAATCGCTGCGCGGAATACCTGGAAAAACAGCTTTTACAGCTTGAAGCAGTTGAAATACTTTGTCCGCGTCAGGTGAACGGCGTATTTGTGGAGCTGCCGCAGCCTGTAATTGAAACACTGCAAGCGAAAAACTGGCAGTTTTATACTTTTATTGGCTCTGGCGGCGTTCGCTTTATGTGTTCCTGGGCGACGACGTTTGAGCGAATTGATCAGTTGGTGGGCGATATTAAAGCAGCAATTGCAAGTTCTCGTGTAACTTATTCCCTGCGATAGAGCAAAATTGAGCGAGGATTGTGCGGCTATTAAAATACGGTTAATCAGTACGGTAAGCCTTACCCTTTCTGCCGGATGCTGCGATAGAAAGGCGAAAAATCGATCGCTAAAATAAAAATATCTCAGCAAGATACTTAATGCGCTTGGAGGACACAGGAATGCAAGGTCTTTACGACACAGATAAGCGAAAACTGCTATCAATTTTGGCTCACGGCTCTATTTTCTTCAGCGGTTTGCTGGTATCTGTGATTGTTCCTGCTGCCATTTTGTTTGCTGTAGAAGATCCAGTCGTGAAGCAAAATGCGAAAGAAGCTCTGAACTTTCACTTCAACGTCTGGCTATACGGCATTCTTCTGGTTCCGCTTTCGTTTATTACGTTTGGCTTAGCGGGTGGAATTTGGTTCTTGGTTCACTGGGGTTTGACGATCTGGGCAATCAGCCAATGCCTTGGCAATCCCGATCAGGGAGTTCACTATCCGTTTATCTTTAGACTTCTGTAGTCTTTGTTGCGATCGTTAATTGGCTTGAATTGGATAAATGGGTGGAGTCTCAGCAGAAAAAATCTTTGCTGAGGCTTTGCATTTTGTTCGGCGAATTCTTTTAGAGAATTGATCTACTTGGAGAGAGATTTTCTTTTAATCAGGTTGCGTTAAGATGCCTGGCTTGCAATCAGTTTAATTGCTTCTTTCCGCAAACGCATTCCATCGGGTTTCTCCATAAAGGACGATCGGCTTTCCAGCCTTTTTTAAGATGTTTAATTCATCGAATTCTTGTCAGAATTAAAGAGTAGTTTAAGGAGCTGAAGCATGTACGACTGGTATCGCAACACGATTCGTAATCCGAAATATCGCTGGTGGATTATTGCCGGAACGCTGGCTTATCTCTTCATGCCGTTTGACTTTTTGCCTGATTTTATTCCGATTATCGGACAGCTTGATGATGCGGTGCTGGTCACGCTGCTGTTTGCCGAAGTGTCTCAGCTCGTTCTCGATCGCGTCAAAAACAAAGGTGAGGTTGCATCCCAAACGAGTTCCAGCACGAGTTCATCGGCTGATCCCGTAGATGTTAACTCTATCCCGATCGAGTAGGGCATGGTTTTATCAGCGACGGTATTGCTGACGGTCTATCTGTGACGGGGCAGACGCATAAATCGATCGATATGCCAAAGGATTCGAGATTTCTGGGTTTTTGATCTACGATCGCTAGAGTTAATCGATCGAGTAACCGCTTCATGAGAGGGACTGCCCCCGTCATTGCCTCCGATCAGAAGGTGAACCAGCAGATTTCTACGCTGCATCGCTTTTTGCAGTACCTTCGCCCTTATCGCAAAGAAATTCCGATTGCGCTGCTGCTGGTTGCGACTGGGGCAGCTTCGCTATCTTTGGGACCGTTTTTGATTGGTTGGTCGATCGATCACCTGATCACGCAGGGAAATTTGTCCGGGCTGCTGCTACTGCTAGCGGGGTTGGCAGGGATTTATCTGCTGGGCGTGATCGCAATTCGCGGGCAAATTATTCGCGTCGGCTGGATCATGCAGCGATTGCTGGCGCAGCTCCGGCAAGATATTTTCAACAAAATTCAAGCCCTGCCGATTAGCTTCTTCGATCGCAGTGAAGCCGGGGATTTAATGAGCCGCCTGCTGAATGACGTAAACACGGTGAATCAGGCGTTTGGCCAAACGATCGCCCAAATGCTGGGCAATTCATTCAGCCTGGTTGGCATTGTGATTGCGATGTTTGCGATCGACTGGCGGCTGGGATTGCTGAGCAATCTAGTTGTGCCGCTGATGATTGTGACAACGGGGCTGTTTGCGCGTTGGGCAAGAGCCAGATTTCGCGTTACCCGTCAGACGATCGGCGAACTTTCGACCAAGCTAGAGGAAGACATAACCAGCGTTCGCGAAGCGCAGGCATTTAACCGGGTGCAGCTCAACATCGAGGAGTTTGAAAGCCTGAATGCGGCAAATCGTGATGCGAATGTGGAAGCAGTGGCAATTACGGCGGCGTTTCTCCCGTCGATCGATTTTCTCAATACGCTGGCAACCGCGGGTGTATTGGCCTATGGCGGTTATCTGGCAGTGCAGGGAACGGTCACGGTGGGAACGGTGACTTCGTTTTTGCTGTATGTGCAGCAGTTTTTTCGCCCGATTCAGATTCTCAGTCAGTTTTATACGCAGGCGCAGTCGGCTCTGGCAGGGCTGGAGCGAATTTTTCTGCTGCTGGATGAACCGTCTCAGCTCAGGGATGCACCGGATGCGATCGAGATGCCGCCCATTCGAGGAGAAGTCCGATTTGAGCAGGTGCAGTTTGGCTACAAGCCCGATCAGCTGGTGTTGAAAGGCGTTAATTTGCAGGCAGAACCGGGACAAATGATCGCGCTCGTGGGGCAAACCGGAGCCGGAAAAAGTACAATTATCAACCTGATTCTGCGGTTCTATGACGTAACGGGCGGCGCGGTCAAGATCGACGGGATCGACATTCGCTCTGTGACCCAAGCCAGCCTGCGTCGTCAGATTGGGATTGTGCTGCAAGATAACATCCTGTTTGGCGGCACCGTGGCAGACAATATTGCGTTTGGCAATCCCTTTGCGTCTCAGGCAGAAATTGAGGCGGCAGCCCAGCTTGCCAACGTGCATGAATTTATCACCTCGCTGCCCGAAGGCTACATGACGCAACTGGGCGAACGTGGCGCACCCCTGAGTCAGGGTCAGCGACAGTTGGTGAGCATTGCCCGTGCTGTGCTGATCGATCCGCGCATTTTGATTCTGGATGAGGCAACCAGCAGTATTGATACCCGAACCGAGGCACTGGTGCAGGAGGCGATCGCCCGATTGCTCAAAAACCGCACCAGCTTTGTGATTGCCCATCGCCTGAGTACCGTTACTCAAGCTGATCAGGTGCTGGTCGTGCAGCAGGGACAGATCGTTGAGCGCGGAACCCATGCCGAACTGATGCAGCAGCACGGCATCTATGCCAATTTGTATGCGCTACAGCTTGGAGCCGCTACGGTCAGCGTGTAAGCTAGCACTACATCAGCTGATTGGCGATCGCTAACGCCCATCCTCGACTGGAAAGCCGCCAGCTACTTGGATTAAGCTGTCTGGTTCAATCTGTGTTTCTGGCTCATCCGGCAAGGTAAAATTCTGGGCAGGATGCCGCGCAAGCCGTTGAAGCCCAACCCAACCGAGCAGCGTAGTTCCGGCAGCCCAAAGCCAGCTCTGCTGACCCACCCCCTGATCGATCGCCCAACCTCCCACGATCGGTCCCACAAAATAGCCGATCGACCAGCACTGATAGCTGATTGCTAGATAAACGCCCCGCAGCGCAGTAGGCGCAAATTCTGCCACGATCGCCGGAGCAAAAGGTTTATAAATGATGCTTGCGATCGACAAAACCGCAAGAGCCGCAATCATTCCGCCTAGAGGAAGCGACGCTGCTCCTGTTAGCCAAACCAGCAGAAAGCCAGCCCCCCACAGCCCCATCGAAAGCATCAGGGCACGAACCTTGCTCCAGCCGCGCAACCCCTGCACGAGTGGGAGTTGCAAAACTGCTCCCAGCCCGATATAACAGCCGGTAAAAAGCTGTGCCACATCACTCACGGTTTGTTCTGGGGAAACGGCATTGGCAGCACTCAGGCGAGTCAAATAAAGCGGCAGTGTACTGCTTACCAGCGCAATGTAGGTCGTAAACAAAATATTCACCAGGACAAACAGCAGCAGCGATCGATCGCGCAGGGCAATTCCAAACCCGCTCAGCGGATCGGCTCCCGGCTGAAATTCCTGAGTTTCGCGCATCGCAAATTGAGTCAGGATGAGAAAGAACACGATCGGCACTGCACTGAGTCCAAATAGCCATTGCATTTGTTGAGCGATCATCCCGCCGCCCCAAACGCCTAATCCGCCCCCCACGCTATCTGCCAGAACCAGCAGTGCGAATGCAGCCTGTCGCTGTTCGGGCAGGGTGACATCCACCACAGTCGCATCTGCCGCCGTCCAGTAACACCCCGCACTCAAACCCAGCAGCAAATTCGCAACCATCAGCATCACAAAGGTGGGCAGGACTGCCAGCATCAGGGCTGAGACGATCGCCAACATTGCTGCAAACAGCAGGGCACGCTTTCGCCCATAGGCAGGAGCATCCGCCAGATACCCGCCCAGCAAATGCCCGACCACGCCTGCAAGCGAGCCGACTCCAAGCGCAACCCCAACCGTGGTAGCAGACAGCCCCTTTTGACTCACAAACAGCAGCGGCGTGTAAAACTGAATCGCCGTATAGCCCACCTGATACAGCAATCGCCCGATCGCCTGTACCCAAATTGGACGGGCTGCCGCATGGCGCAGAAAGGCGATCGAGTTTGGGGTTTGTGCTGCCATATTGGTGCTGCCATCCAAGTTGGTTTCGCAGGTCTGCTTAACAGAAGTTTACTTTGTTAATTCTATCGAGAAGGCAAGGCGGCTGGCGGCAAGTTCCTGGAACCTTAAACGATGTTTTTCTAAAAGCATTTAGCAAGGCAAAAGTGTACTTAGACAGACGGATTAAGCATGTATTGGGTAAAGTTTAGAGCGTTTAGGCTGATAGTCAGTTTTGTAAGCAGACGCTTGCTGGGATGCAACTTAGAAACATAAAAAATTAGAAACATAAAAAATGGGAGAAACCGAATTTCTTCCGTTCTCCCATTGATGAATCGATCGTTGAGTTTTAAACAAAATAGAAGCTGAAGTTGAATCTACGGTCTACGGCATGGGGTGGAACAGTAGATCGGGGAAGTAGGAATTAATAATGATGAAGGTGGAGAGCGCAACGGAGACGGAGACAACAGCTAAAACAGGAGCAAGCGACAGATATTCAATGAAATAGTTTGGTTGATTGTCTGCTCTTTTACCAGAACGTTGCATAGCGAGTTTTCCCAGACACAGTAATTGTGATAAGACTACTCTCCTGGTCGATCGCATTCTTCTATCTAAAGGCGGACAGGCTTATTCCTAAAAATGAGCCGATCGATGGATTTTAACCCCGCTTTGAATCTGCTACTGCTTGCTTTGAATCTGCTGCTGCCTGCACAAACGCCTGAAAAATGCGCTGATGAGCAGGATCTTCGGGAGACAGTTCGGGATGCCACTGCACCCCAATTTGCCAGGGTTGGTCGATTCGCTCGATCGCTTCCACCAGTCCATCGGATGCGGATGCCGCCGATCGCCAACCGGGAGGAACCTGCCGCACTGCCTGATGATGCCATGACATAACGGTGACTTCCGAATTGGCCATCATTTGAGCGATCTGGCTATCAGGGACAAGCATGACTGGATGATGAATCGGGCGACGAGGATGATCTAGCCTGTGGGCGATCGACTCTCCATAAACATCAGGTACATGGGGAATCAGAGCTGCCCCGCTTGCCACGCTCAAAATCTGCATTCCTCGACAAATACCCAGCGTGGGTAAATTTCGCTTCAGCACAGCACGGGCTAACGCCAGCTCAAACTCATCTCGCTCTTGATCCATCAGATACAGCGTCGGATGATTTTCGCCACCATACATCGACGGATTGATATCGCCGCCACCAGCAAAAATCAAGCCATCGATCGAATCTAGAATGCGATCGACCTGCGCTTCGGTAATCGGCTGAGGTGGCAGAATCAACGGCGTTCCACCTGCAAGCAATACGGCATCTAGATAAGCTCCGGGAAGGGAAACTTCTCCAGCTTCGTTGCGGCTATAGGCAGTGATTCCAATCAGAGGGACAGACATATTACTTGACAGTTTAGAAGAACGTTTTTGAAGTTGCGTGAGCGACAGCGTTACATCACAAATTCTTCCTCTAGCAAATTCTTCCTCTAGAAGGTAGTAGCCCGATCGCATCATCAGGCATGATAGCCGAAATCAAAAGATCTGGACTGCACGAACGGCGATCGCGCATTTTAAGCAGGCTCACGCTTATGCCCTGTTTTGCGATCGAATCTTTAACCGGATATCGAGCCCGACCCATAACGCAATCAAACTCAATTAAATTAAACCCAATCAATTAAACCCAATCAATTCAATACATAACCCTGATAGAGGAGATCACGATGGATTGGCAAACGGTGATGCACTGGAGCTACGTTGCGGTGATGGCGATCGGTGCGCTGTATTTCTGGATACTGAGCCGCAATCCCAAGGGTGTGCCGCAGTACGAATATCTGGTTGCTATCTTCATCCCGATCTGGTCAGGGTTGGCGTATATGGCAATGGCGATCGGGCAGGGCAAGCTCGAAGTGGCAGGACAAATTACCCACTATGCCCGCTATCTCGACTGGATTGTGACTACGCCTTTGCTGTTGCTCTCCCTGTCCTGGACGGCAATGCACGATTTGAAAAAGAAAGACTGGACGCTGATTGGCTTTTTGATGAGTACGCAAGTAATCGTGATTGCGACCGGGCTAATTGCAGATTTGTCAGAGCGCGATTGGGTCAGATACCTCTGGTATATCTGCGGGGTGGTCGCGTTTCTGGTTGTGCTGTGGGGCATCTGGAATCCGCTGCGGGCAAAAACTCAGCTCCAGACCAGAGAACTTGCCAGGCACTATGACAAGCTTGTCGCTTACTTTACCGTGCTGTGGATCAGCTATCCGACCGTCTGGATCTTAGGTCCGTCCGGCTGGGGAGTATTTAATCAAACGATCGATACGTTTCTCTTTTGCTTGCTGCCCATCTTCTCGAAAGTCGGATTTAGTGTTCTGGATCTAAACGGTCTCCGCCGACTGAAAACCTATGATGCTGAAGGGATAGAAACGCCACGCGAATCCGTCCGAGATGCCTTTCGCCTTTCTTTTTTCAATTTCGGCAGGAAGCCTCAACGATCGAGTCCACGCAGACGATCGCCCTATCTCTTTTAAGAAACGTAAGAAACGGGAATTGTTCAGTTGTTCATTTAGCTTGGCAGGCAAGATGTCCACCTCACAAGCGGCCAACCGATTGGAATTTTAGGCTATTCGGGGGTGACGTAAGCCGAGGTAATGCCACCATCCACCAGGAAGGTTGTGCCGTTAACATAGGCAGCGTCATCGCTTGCTAGAAACAGAGCCGCCTGCGCGATATCGGTTGCCTGCGCGAGTCTACCAGGGGGGATGTGAACCATGCGCCGCTGCTTCCGTGCCGGATCAGATAAGAGTTCTTCCAGGAGCGGTGTCTGGACAGGACCGGGGCAGAGAGCATTGGCGCGAATCTTCTGACGGGCAAACTCGATCGCGATTTCGCGGGTCATTGCCAGAACGCCGCCCTTGCTGGCTGTATAGGCGATTTGAGGCGTTGCCGCACCCATCACTGCCACAAACGAAGCCATATTGATAATTGAGCCGCCGCCCGATCGCAGCAGTGCTGGAACGCCATATTTGCAGCCGAGAAACACGCCTTTCAAGTTAATATTCATTGTCAAATCCCAGATATCTTCTTCGGTATCCAGAACTGAGTTATCGGCTGCGTGAAAAATTCCAGCATTGTTAAACAAGACGTTGAGCTGACCGTATGTATTTTCAGCCGCTTCGATCATCGCTTTGGCATCGGCAGATTGAGACACATCGGCTTTTACAAAAATCGCTTCCCCGTTATTCGATCGAATCTTCTCTACCGTCTCCTGTCCAGCCGTTTCATTAACATCTGAAACAACGACTTTTGCACCTTCTTTGGCAAAGAGTAAGGCAGATTCGCGACCAATGCCGCTGGCTGCCCCGGTAATTAGAGCGACTTTATTTTCTAGACGCATTTTCGGTTCCTG
>NZ_JACJOR010000445.1:0-2471 GCF_014695615.1 Leptolyngbya sp. FACHB-711 | reverse complement strand
CGGTAGATGAGTTTCAATCAACTCCCAATTCACCGTTTCAGAGAACAGTTGACCAATGTGTAGGTAACGGGTCGTAGAACTGAAACGGTAGAGGATTAAATCCTTCCAATTGCGAATGCGTGGCATCAGTTGAATGCCTAATAAATATGCCAGGGCAAACACTGTAGCACTTTGGGATTGAGTATCTCCATGAATCGTATCTGGTTGAATCTCAGATGTATTCTTCAACAGTCCATCCAGCAAGTACACGGCTTCCCACACGCCACATGGAATGAAATGGCTGAATAGAGCAATGTACGTATCAGAAACGTGATAATACCCAATCCCACCATAACCGCCATACCGAATGTGATATTCTGCCAGCAAGTTATCTTCGTAGATATCCCACTTGGTTCCGTCTACAGAGGCTCGCTTGCCATCTCCCCACAGCTTGGGCAAGCTGAAGCGGTTGTAAGCATTGATGATAGTGGCATTGGCTGCCTGAAGCTTATCTGGATCAATGTGGCGCTGGTGAGCATAAGCAACCTGCTTGCGGTCAAATCCTTTAAGGGATCGAGCTGCTTGAGTCGGTCCTAAATTGCAACCATAGCAGAAGGTACTCGCCAAGTAGCGGGCAGCAGGATTGTCCAGTTTGGCATCATGTCCCGACTTCGGCTTGAAGAATCGAGTCCAGTTTAGCCAAAGCTCTGTGTCTGTCAAGACATCGAGCAGATTGACTGGGGACAGCCGTTGAGCAATGAGTGCTTTGAGCGTGGCTACTCCCGATATGATCTTTGCCTTTGGCTTGCGAATCACTAGACGATCCTTCTGGTAGTCCACATCGACGTTGGTTGGAAAGCCAGCATCCGTAGCTTGAGCCGTTGTTTCCAACCACTGCTGAACATGGGCGACAAAGGCACTCGGTTCGGTCGGCAACCCCAGTTGCTTGCCATATTCACTCACCATTTCCTGGTATTGTTCCCAGGAAATGAGTTGCTGACCGTAATCTCCATATTCCCAACTCCCCTCAATATACAGATCGCCAGACTTCAAACCTAATAGCAGGTGAGAAAAGACGCACACCTCGAATGGACGGCGTTGCAGTGTACTGGGATAGGGAGTGCGTTTGCGCTGTCCAGTGACGAGAGCCCACCACTTCTGGGAAATCCAACTCAGGTCAAGCAGGTGGATGTGTCGTTCCTCATCCGTACCTGGGTGTTCAGTTTGCACAACTGAAACCGAGGCACTCCGACTGTGCCGATGTTGCAAGATGAATTTGATCGCTTCTATCAACGAGGTATTCTGCGTAATCGAACGCAGTGGCAGCACGTCCAGCAAGCGAAATAGGGCGCTGCGTTGGCTTTTGTAGAAGGTTTGTAGCAAGGGGAAGTAATTGTTACCGACATACGCCAGATGAGCATCGCAGGCTTCCAGAAGGGTGGGACCCTGGTCGCCAATCACCGTTTCAATGTCAGCAAAGCGTTGAGCGATCTCCCCTTCACCTTGAAACGCTGCAACCACATCTCGTAAGGTGGCAATCAAGCTATCTGTGCGAGCTTGAGTCTCCTGACGCAGCATGGCTAACGCCTCTTTGCCGCGATGATGCATTTGCTGCATCTGACGAATGAACATCTCTGCTAAATCATCCAGCGTTCGCGCATATTGAGCATTCAGCAGGGCAACGGCGAGCGTGTACCGCTTCAGGATGCTCATTTGTCGCATCCGAGGAGCATCTAAAGCCTTTGCTTCCTCAGCAAAATGCTTCCGTTTAACTTCTGGCAATTGGTTGAGCACTACTGTGCCAATTTGCAAACCCGCTAACCAATGCAACCGTTCAACCAGATCTTTGAGGTGGGTGATAGTGGGCTTGCCAGGATCTCGTTTGACTTCATTCTAAAGTGTCTTTCCTGTTTCTGGATCTGCTCGAAACAACGTATCGATTTGACGACGTTCGATCTCACTGACAACTGGTTGCGGGTTTTGCATAAAAGTTGATAGCTTTATGGAAGCCTTTAAATCTCAACAAATGGGCAACTTCCGTGGGAAGATTGGTGACGTTGTTTTCTGGGTAAGCGAGCAACCAGTGCCATCCGCAGAAACGGAGTCACGAATAAAAGAGTTAGAGTCACAAGTTTCAGCCCTTCAATCAGAGGTCTGGGAGTTACGCACCGAAATTGCAACTCTAAGGTCTAATGTTTCCAGCTTAGAGAACAATTTTAGAAACTTTGATCATGGCTTTTCCGCATCCATCCTATTTCTAGTAGGTTCCTTTTGTGCGCTGTGGGCGCAAAATACCAGACGTAATCCCTGGCTATGGTTTTTCTTTGGGATGCTGCTTTCCCCTATTTCACTGCTGGTGCTGTTAACCAAAAACTCAGCAGATCAACGACGATAAACTCTACGTCAATCAACAGAATGAAGTTGTCCGAGTACTTCTAGTAGTTCACCAAATAAACTTTGCCTAGTTAGCATGCTTTAATTTAGGATAGAGA
>NZ_JACJOR010000444.1:0-10870 GCF_014695615.1 Leptolyngbya sp. FACHB-711 | reverse complement strand
CTGTTTTAGTTGTCGCTGAGTTGCGGCCAGAGACTTAATTCGCTCATAGCTCATGAATCGCGACTGAGTCCAAATCTGCTGCATTGCCATTTGAAGCGGAGCAGGAGCCGAACTGGGAGGAACGGTCGGGTAATACGAAGCCGAACCTTCCGCCAAGGGCACAGTTGCTGAGGAAGCGGCTAACGTCAGGCGGGAACTTTCAACGCAATCCAGCAACTCTTGTGGGTTCGCAAACTGTCGGCGTTCTGGCTCGCTCCACTTGCCATTGGCTGGGTTTGCCGGTTGAATCAGTTTCACTGTAGGAGATGGGGACGGCAACAGCAGCAAGACGATCGCAGGATCGGCAGACCGATGCACCTGTTCCACTAGTTCTAATCCTGCGGGGCAGAGTCGCTCTCCACACAGCACAACCAGATCAAAATGGGTCTGGTGCAGTCTTTCTTTCGCCGTTTCCGGATCGATCGCCACACTCAGATCAAAGTTTTGTTGAGTCAGAATGTGGACAAATTCTTGATTAAGCTTTGTATCCGTTTCGACCAGCAGAATCTTCATGACAAGGACGAACACCCACGTATCAGTCTAGTTAAACTTTGTCTTGTTCAGGGGCTAATCGAAGCGGCTCATACCATCCGCGCAATTTGGGCTTGCAAGAAATCCGGGCTTTCAGAAGCAGCAGCTTTGAAGGTTCATCCCCTTAGAAAGCCCACCGTAGCCCAGCAAACCATCATGTCCCTGTAAGAAGGTTTGTACATAGCCGTACTCAATCCGTCCTAATTTAGGGAATAATCGCAGAGGAAACAGGTTTACCGACCTGCTCTCATCCTCAACTCTGTCTTCTGAGTCTGCTTTTTCCAGCGAGATTTTTATGAACCCCAGCCGCACTCTGGTGATTGCCGCCAATGTCTTTCGAGAAGTAATTCGCGATCGGGTGCTTTACCTGATTGCCTTTTTTGCGGTAGCGATGGCTGCTGTAACGCTGTTGGTTCCTGCGGTGGCTGCTAGCACGGAAAATAAAATCATTCCCGATATTGGGCTAGCGGCGATCGGTCTGCTGGGATTGCTGATTGCCATCTTTGTCGGTACTGGATTGGTCAACAAAGAAATCGAAAAGCGCACCGTTTTTGTAATGGTTGCTAAGCCAATTAGTCGCGCCGAATTTATCGTCGGTAAGCACTGGGGAATTTCGGCGGTGCTGGCAGTTCTAGTAATCGCAATGATGGCGATCTATCTGGTGACGCTGATGCTTTTGCGAATTTCGGTTCCGATCGAGAGTTTGCTGCTGTCTGGGCTGTTTCAGTTTCTAGAGCTATCGCTAATTGCCGCCGCCGCCATTCTCTTCGGAGTCTTCACCAGTTCGCTGCTGGCAACGCTGCTGACGATCGCCGTTTACCTGATGGGTCACTTTAGTCGCGATCTCGTGACGCTGGGCACAATTTCCACCGACCCAAATCTGCGCCGCATCATTAATGGGCTATATCTCGCCCTGCCAGATCTGTCGCGGCTCAATCTAAAAAATGACGCAGTTTATGGCATCGCTGCTCTGCCGCCTGCAAACGAATTAGCAGCCCACCTTGCCTATGGACTGCTCTACACAATTGTTTTATTAACGATCGCCACTTTCATCTTCTCGCGACGAGAATTTTAAGCGATCGATTTCGCGGACTACTCGCCGCCGCCCATAATTTGCGGCACTTTGAAGAATTCCCCCTGCATCGAGTCTTCTCGCTCCGGCGCGTTCTCCATAATCAACTCGCGCTCAGGATAAGGCTGAAGCTGATCGATGCGTGTCACATTGCTGACATCGATCGCCCGGGTGGTTGGCTCGACGGTATCCGTATCCAGCTCGCTCAACTGCTGGAAATATTCCAGAATGCTGCTGAGCTGCGTTGTGAACTGTTCCTCTTCGGCTTCCGTAAGTTCCAAACGGGCAAGATGGGCAACTTTACGAACCTGGTCGCGATCGATCAGCATAGGTCACTCTTTGAACGTGATTCGGGAAACAGAAAGGTCAGACCTAAAAGAATACATCGATTTTGGAACGTCCAGTGGTTTTTAGCCAGTTCTGCGCTTCGATGTAGTTGTTGGGCGCAACGCGAATTGCCCGCTGCCAGTATTCGGCTGCCTGGTCGAAGTATTTGTCGGCTTCGTCCGCTTGTCCTGCTTCCTGCGCCTGTTCGCCCAGATAGTGATAAATCACCGCAACGTTGTTTAACGCCTGGGGCATTTTGGGGGTGAGTTCGAGAGCTTCTTCGTAAAGTTCCAGGGCACGCTGATGATCACCGTTGCTGGCGTAGATCAAGCCCATGTTGTAAAGAACAAAGCTGCGATCGTAGGGGTCTTCTTCGAGTCTGAGTGCCTCTTCGTAGTTGGATAACGCTTCCGCATACTCACCATCTGCCTGGGCAGACATTCCATCCCGGTAATAAACAAATGCTTCTTTTGCCTTCTGGTTTGCTGGCAGCATTTTGAGGATCATGTCTGCCATGACGGTAAAGGTTTTATCAATAAAGTTATCGTTGCGTTGAGATCTGGGCATAGCTGTAGAGCGTTCGATCAACGATTAATAGGGCAATTGGAGCAGGGATCTGAATCGAAACCTGAAGTTGCGTCAACCCAGCAAACTCCTTCCTTAGAATAGCCCGTCGATCGCTTAAACGGGATTGACAAGTGAGGAATTTTTACCAACCTGCTTCTCGCTCGATAGGCTATAGAAGAACGAAAAGAATTAACGTTCACAGGGCGGCAAATTGGCAAACTTTGATGCACTGGCGCGGCAGGCGCGATCAACTCAGGTTGAGGCAGCAGTCAACGAGCTTTTTTTCGAGCTGTTCGCGCTAGAAACCTGGTGCTTTCTGCACGATCCTGAGACTGTCGAGCAGCCTTTAATTCTGGAACTGAGTGACGGCACTTCCCTTCTGCCAGCCTTTACCGATGCAGAGCGGGCGCAGCGATGGGCAGAACAAAGCGATTTCTATACGCCTGGTTTCGAGAGTCCGGTGATGATTATTTCTGTGACCTACTGCCTGATGTGGATCTGGGGTGGCGGACTGGCAGAAGCCGATCGCGTTTCGAGTCTCTGCTTCAATCTGGATGCTGAAAACTTTCTGCTGCCGCTCGAGGCAATTCAGCAAATGACGATCGAACTCCTGCCCGATCGCCGCGCCGAGGAAACAGCTTCGCATCATCCTGATGGAGAAACGGCTTCACATCGTTTGTGGCGGTGCAAAGGCGGCATTACGCCTACTTTCTTGGGATCACCCAAAAGCCTGGCTGAACTGGATTCTGCTAAAGCGACGGGGATTTAGGGGGCAATGCAGCACCTCAAATCCTACCCAACCACCTTTCCAGAAAGCGAATCAAGAAATCAGCATACAAAAACTCGGTTGACAGCTCATCCTTTACAGAATCAAGCTGCGCAACCGATTTGAGTAATCGGGATGATAGGATTTGAACCTACGACCCCTTCGTCCCGAACGAAGTGCGCTACCAAGCTGCGCTACATCCCGTAGTCATACTTTTTCTATCCTATGGCAAAACGGAGTTCACTGCAACGAAGCGATCGAAAAATCTCTAAAGCACAGGCGGCTCACCGTTTTAGAACCCTGAGTGCCGGGGGATTTAGAGTTGACTGTTCTGGAATCACCGGAGAAGGAAGTAATCTGCATCAGGTTGAGATAACTCGACCAAGGATCCTGAGAAAAGCTGTAAACTTTTATTAATCTCCGATCGGTTTTACTCGGATCGCTTTCTGTTTTTCTTTCACGGTTCGTTTTTCATAGTTCTTCTTTTACTGATTAAGCGTTGCAATCAAAACTCTATGGCTAGCAATCTCGGATTTGGAACTCCTAAACCCCAGCCCAAAGTCTCAAAGCGATCGGCTCAACGCACCGCAGCCGCGCAGCAATACGACAAAATGAAGGAGGACGGACTGCCAGAGTATGAGATTTACATTCGGATTGAGGGCAAGAAAAACTGGTATCCGGTGGGAGTCATTTCGGTAAAGCGTTCCAGCCAGATCGACCAGGCAGTGTTTGCTAACCAGGAAGAGCTAGTTCAGGGAGCTTTTCGGCTGTATCCGGTGCTGAAGAAAAATCGGGATCAGCTTGAGTATGGCTATCGGCTGAAGGCGTTTAAGGATGAGCCGATTCAGGTCGCTCAGAAGTCTCAGTCGAGCGTTGCTGGGGGAATTCAGTCTGCTCTGGCTCAAGTGACGAATCGAATTACAGGCCTATTCAAGCGGTAGGATCTGCCTCTTCTCAGAATCCGCTTGATGAAGTACAGCAAGTCCGAGGAATGTCTGAATGCTGATAGAGCCGTCCTTCCTGAAAGAACTCCTACGATAAGACGTATTACGGTTCTTGCGGGAAGGTCTGCCGTTCTATGAATTCCTCTACTTCTCACTCGTCCTCCGATCGCCTGCGCCAAATTCTGACCGTTGCAGCGATTTTTGGCTCGATCGGGGTCAATGCGCTTTCAAATATCATTCCGCCTGCCGGACAAACGATTGGTGAGGTCGCGAATACTCAGTTCGCCGATCTGCGAATTTTGCCTGCCAACTATGCCTTTGCCATCTGGGGTTTGATTTACCTGGGGCTAATTGCCTTTGGCTTTTATCAGCTTCGGTCAGATCAGCGGCAAAATCCGGTGTTGCGGCGTGTAGACTATGCGCTGATTGTGGCTTGTGTGGCACAGGCAATCTGGGTTTACCTGTTTTTGGGGGGGCAGTTCTGGCTGTCGGTGATAGCGATGCTGGCGATTCTGATTCCCCTGATTGCAAGCTATCGCTGGCTAGGGGTGGGACTGCGTCCCGTATCACGACAGGAGAAATGGTCGGCTCACCTGCCCTTTGGAATTTACCTGGGCTGGATTAGTGTGGCGACGATCGTGAATGTCGCTTCCGCGCTTGATGCTTCGGGCTGGAACGGGGGCGGCGTTGCATCGGAGGTGTGGGCGATCGGGCTGGCGATCGTGGCGGCAGGGCTGGCAGGCTGGGTTTTACTGACGCGCCGAGATTTCTCCTTTCCGGGGGTGATTGTGTGGGCACTGGTGGCAGTGGCAGTTCGGCAGGCAGCGTTTGCTTCGGTTTCAGTGACGGCGATCGTTCTGGCGATCGGGCTGTTGGTACTAATGGGTGTTCGGTGGTCGCATCGGGCTTCTCAGTAAAGATTTATTGTTTGAGCCATGAGTTAGCCTCCTTCTCAGCGATTTGACTATTGATTTCCCTCTTAAGATTTCCCTCCTGCTTTCCCTATTAAGAATAGAAAGTAGGAAGAAGATGAATTAAATCGAATCAATTAATCAGTAGAATTCGGGAAAGGATAGATTTGAGTTTGTATCCCTCTTCAGATTGGTAAAAAAGCCTCTACAAACTAGGGTCATTCCAATCAATCAATATCTTCACGAAGGAAATTCTCATGGTTCAGAGTGCTTCATCACAGCTTCCTACCCTGAAAAACGGCTCTTCTGGTCCCGTCGTTGCCTTGCTTCAGCGTCTTCTCGTTCTGTATGGATATACTTCGCTCGTCGGCAAAGTAGACGGACAATTTGGAGCCAAAGTTCAGGCGGCAGTTGTGCAATTTCAGAAGGATCAGAACGTAGCCGTTAAAGACGGAATCGTTGGACCAGCAACGTGGGACAAGTTGACCTACCCCGCAGGCACTCAGCGTCCATAGGTAAATAAATTTAGATAGATTCAGACCAATAGGGTTGTTCCCTGATCACTCATTTCATTAGCGAATCAAGAGGGAGAGTATCTGGTTTTTATGCCGATATTCTCTCTTTTTGTTTGTTGTTTTTTTGATGAATATTTCTGTTACTAAGAAGTAGCCTATAGCGCGATCGATCGCAAAAACTTCTTCTTAAAAAGCGAATTCATTCTAATGAAATGTAAAGAAAATAGAAAATCAAAAAATGCATCAGTGAAATTCCGGGAAGAGCGAGTTTGAGTTTGTATCTATCTTCAGGTTGATGCATCAAACCGATACAAAACAGACTCATTTCGACTACTGAATTACCACTTTTGTGAAAGGAGACTTCTCATGGTTCAAAGCGTAACGGCACAACTTCCCACGCTACAAAACGGCTCGCGCGGTCCCGCCGTTGCTCTACTTCAGCGTCTTCTCGTTCTGTATGGATATCCCTCGATCGTCGGCGCAGTCGATGGACAATTTGGAGCTAAAACTCAGGCGGCTGTTGTGCAATTTCAGAAGGATCAGAACGTAGCTGTTAAAGACGGAATTGTTGGATCTGCAACGTGGGATAAGCTGACCTATCCGGCAGGCACCCAGCGTCCCTAAGCACGAATTCGCTCTCTAATTACTCATCTCATCACACATCAACAGGGAGGATATCTGGTTTAATGCCAGCGTCCTCTCTTTTTCGTTGGCTACGTCTAGCTTGCCAGGAAACTTGGCTTGGGTGGGTTGAATCCCCGCCCAGCACAGCATAGAGCAGAAAGAAATTGCTCGATACGCTCCCCCAGCCTGCAGGTCAAATTTGCAGAACGGGAAGAGATTGATAATCTAGTAGATACCGTACTCCTGCTAGACATGGTTACAATCTCTGCTCAGTCTACCTCTGCTCAGTCTACGATCCATCCCTTCCTTGCACGGCTCCACAGTCCCGATCGCCCGATTATCGTGTTTGATGGCGCGATGGGAACCAATCTTCAGGTGCAAAACCTGACCGCAGAGGACTTCGGCGGGGCTGCTTACGAAGGATGCAACGAGTATCTGATTCTGACCAAACCAGAAGCGGTGGCAAAGGTGCATCGCGATTTTCTGGCAGCCGGGGCAGACGTGATCGAAACCGATACCTTTGGTGCAACCTCGATCGTCCTGGCAGAGTACGATTTGGCAGACCGGGCGCATGAGATGAATCTGAAAGCGGCTCAGCTTGCCAAACAGTGTGCAGCAGAATTTTCGACTCCCGAAAAGCCGCGATTTGTGGCGGGATCGATCGGACCCACAACCAAACTGCCGACGCTGGGACACATCGACTACGACACGATGAAGGCTTCTTTTGCAGAGCAGGCAGAGGGGCTATATGACGGTGGAGTCGATTTGTTTATTGTGGAAACTTGTCAGGATGTGCTGCAGATCAAAGCTGCACTGAATGGCATCGAGGAAATTTTTGCGAAAAAGGGCAGTCGTCGTCCGCTGATGGTGTCGGTGACAGTGGAAACCACAGGCACAATGCTGGTCGGGTCGGATGTGGCGGCGATGCTGTCGATTCTGGAGCCTTACCCGATCGATATTCTGGGGCTGAACTGCGCGACTGGACCGGATCGCATGGCAGAGCATATCAAGTATTTGTCGCAGCATTCGCCGTTTGTGATTTCCTGTATTCCCAACGCAGGCATTCCCGAAAACGTCGGTGGACACGCCCACTACAAGCTAACCCCAATGGAACTGCGGCTGGCTCTGACTCGCTTTGTCGAAGATCTGGGCGTGCAGGTGATTGGCGGCTGCTGCGGCACAAAACCTGAACACATCCAGCAGCTCGCTGAAATTGCGGCGACCCTGAAGCCCAAAGCGCGATCGGTTCGAGGACTCGTGCAAACCGCAGAAACCGATCCGCGTCCCGCGTTGGACTATATTCCGGCAGCGGCTTCGATTTATTCCACCCAGCCTTATGACCAGGACAATTCGTTTCTCATTATCGGCGAACGGCTCAACGCCAGCGGCTCGAAGAAATGCCGAGATCTGCTCAACGCGGAAGACTGGGATGGATTGGTTTCACTCGCACGATCGCAGGTGAAAGAAGGAGCGCACGTCCTGGATGTGAACGTGGACTATGTGGGACGCGACGGGGTGCACGATATGCGGGAAGTTGTTTCCCGGTTGGTGACGAATGTGAATCTGCCCCTGATGCTAGACTCGACCGAGTGGCAAAAAATGGAGGCAGGCTTAAAAGTGGCGGGCGGCAAATGTCTGCTTAACTCCACGAACTACGAGGACGGCGACGAGCGATTTTTTAAGGTGCTGGAGCTTGCCAAGGAATACGGGGCAGGCGTGGTCGTAGGGATGATCGACGAAGACGGCATGGCGCGATCGGCTGAGAAGAAATTTGCGATCGCTCAACGGGCGTACCGGGACGCGTTGGAGTATGGCATTCCTGCCCACGAAATTTTCTATGATCCGCTGGCGTTGCCGATCTCAACTGGTATTGAGGAAGACCGGGCAAACGGCAAAGCGACGATCGAAGCGATTCAGATGATTCGGCAAAACCTGCCGGGCGTACATATCTTACTGGGCGTGTCGAATATCTCGTTTGGCTTGAGTCCCGCAGCGCGAATTGTGCTGAACTCGATGTTTTTGCATGAGGCGGTTGCGGCCGGCATGGATGGGGCAATTATTAGCGCGGCGAAAATTTTGCCCGTTGCCAAGATTGACGATCGCTATCAGCAAGTCTGCCGTCATTTGATCTATGACGAGCGGCAGTTTGAAGGGGATGTCTGCATTTACGATCCGCTTACGGAACTGACGACGCTATTTGAAGGGGTTTCTACCAAAGAGACTCGATCGCGCAGTGATGTGGCAAATCTGCCAATCGAAGAACGCCTGAAGCAGCACATTATCGACGGCGAACGTATCGGCTTAGAAACAGCTCTGGCGGAGGCAATGCAGAAATACCCGCCGTTGGAAATTATCAACACCTTTTTGCTGGATGGTATGAAGGTGGTGGGTGATTTATTTGGCTCTGGTCAAATGCAGTTGCCTTTTGTGCTGCAATCGGCGGAAACCATGAAATCAGCGGTCGCCTTCCTGGAACCCCACATGGAAAAGCAGGAATCGGGCAATAGCCACAAAGGGGTTTTCCTGATCGCTACGGTGAAGGGCGACGTGCATGATATCGGCAAAAACCTGGTTGATATTATTCTCACTAACAACGGCTATAAGGTAATCAACCTGGGCATTAAGCAGCCTGTCGAGAACATCATCGAAGCCTATCAGCAACACGGTGCGGACTGCATTGCGATGAGCGGTCTGCTGGTGAAATCCACTGCCTTTATGAAAGAGAATCTGGAGGTGTTTAACGATCGCGGGATCACGGTTCCGGTCATTCTTGGCGGTGCAGCACTCACGCCTAAGTTTGTTCACGAAGATTGCCAGAACGTTTATCGCGGTCGGGTGATTTATGGCAAAGACGCCTTTGCTGATTTGCACTTTATGGATAAGCTCATGCCTGCAAAAGCGGCGAGCGAGTGGGATGACCTCAAAGGATTCTTGAACGAAGAAAGCGTCACTGAAACGAACGGACATCGGCCGATCGCAGAAACCTCCAGCGAGGTAGTCCAGACCGAAGCCGCAGCGGTTGATACTCGCCGATCGGATGCGGTGGAAGTCGCGATCGATCGCCCCACGCCGCCTTTCTGGGGCACAAAGATTTTTCAGCCCCAAGATTTGCCATTAGAAGAAGTGTTTGCCTATCTGGACTTGCAGGCCCTGATCGCCGGACAGTGGCAGTTCCGCAAGCCCAAGGAGCAGACCCGCGAGGAGTATGATGCATTCCTGGCAGCAAAGGTCTATCCGATTTTGGAGCAGTGGAAGCAGCGAATTCAGGACGAGAACCTGCTCCAGCCCCAAGTGGTTTACGGCTATTTTCCTTGCTTAGCGGAAGGTAACTCGCTGCATTTGTACGATCCAACGATCGGTACTACGAGTCCAGATCAGCAAGAACCGCTTGCAACCTTTCACTTTCCGCGTCAACGATCGCTGCGACGACTCTGCATTGCCGATTTCTTCTTGCCTCAGGAAGGGGCAACGCGATATGACGTTTTCCCGATGCAGGCTGTGACTGTAGGCGAAGTAGCGACCGAATTTGCCAAAATGCTGTTTGAGGCGAATCAGTACACCGACTACCTTTACTTCCACGGGTTGGCGGTGCAGGTGGCAGAAGCTCTGGCAGAGTGGACTCACGCCCGCATTCGTCGTGAACTGGGCTTGGGTGCAGAAGAACCTAGCAGCATTCGAGACATTCTGGCACAGCGATATCGCGGCTCCCGCTACAGCTTTGGCTACCCGGCTTGTCCTAATATTCAGGATCAGCACATGCTGCTGGAGCTGCTGGACGCAAAGCAAATTGGTCTACACATGGACGAGAGCGAACAGCTTTACCCAGAGCAGTCTACGACAGCGATCGTCGCTTACCACGCGGCTGCAAAATATTTCAGCGCGTAGTGTTCGTCCGCTGTTTTAGTTCACCGTCTCGGCTTACTGTTTCAGCTCACCGTTTCAGTTCATCCTTGCAGCCCATAGCCTTAACGCGGGTTTCAGCCGATGGTTTAGATGAGCAATTTTAAGGGAGCAGTCCCCGCCCGATCGCCGCTAGCGGATGGTTTGGGTGGTGCTGCTCTGCGGGGTATGGATTTCCCATTGGGGCGAAAACACTGCCAGCATTGTGGCGATAGATCCAACGGTGAGGGTCATCAAAATGCCTGTTAGCAGACCGCCTACCATGCCTTGATGAGCATACAAATGCTGCATTCTCCGCTGACTGTGCTGCTGAATGCGTCGTTCCTGTTCGCGTCCCTGCACAAAGCCATCCCGAAAAGCGATTTCGTCTGCCGTTGCTCGTCGCGTGGTGATCGTGTCGCCAATCGCAGTTTCGGTCGTGGAATGCGATCGACGGGCTGTTACTCCAGCTTCGGAGTAATTGCGCTGTGAGTGAGAAGAAATCGGATTAGAACCTGCCATAAGGAAACTCCTGCGATTAGCTTGTAAGGGTCAAAAAATGGAAATAAGCCGCTCTTAAATCAGTGCTGTTTAGCGACTTGAAATAGCTGCTGCTTCTTTTCTAAAACGATCGGTTAAGGAATTACGCTTCCCGAATGACACTCAGTCAACTAATTAAATAAAACTAATATTAA
>NZ_JACJOR010000443.1:0-2495 GCF_014695615.1 Leptolyngbya sp. FACHB-711 | reverse complement strand
TGGATGCTGCCAAGGTTGAGCAGGAGCTTGGGCTAATTTGGCTTGTACAGTGGGGTAGTTCAAAATTTGGTAGTCTCGTCCGCGCAACAGATAACCAAACTGATGGTGTTGCACGACATTGACAAAGGCTGGCACCCCGTAATACCCATCTAATCGCACAATCACAGCCGCAGGGTTGATGCCATGCTGCTCAATGTACTGCTTAATCACCGCACAAGCGCGGACGAGATCGCTCTGAGCTGTCCCATTGCCCGGGCTACCAAACGTTGCTAACCACTCGCTGGTGTGAGCCTGCTGCAGGGCACTGCGCGTGCGCACAACTTGCCCGCGCTTTCGTCCCAGTAAACCTGGGGCACAAGCTTTACTGCTGCGTCGATGCAAGTCTGGATACTCCTGGGTGATGGGTAAGGAGCGTTGACGGGTTGCCTCATGCGTTCCATCGAGATCAAAGACCCAGTACCGCTCGCCTCGACGATCATAAAGCCCTCCGTTGCAGCTCACCGGTAAGCTTTGCTGAAGGAGATTGTGCTCAAACAACTGGCGCAGGCTCTCCAGTGCACCTTCCTCGACAGCTTCCAAAAAGCGTGACAGCGTGGATGCGACTGGACAGCGAGCACGACCCCATACTGCCATCAGCAGGTGCTTCACTGGAGTGAGCGCTTGGAAGAAACCAGCCAGACTTGCTTCTCCACTGACCGCGTAAGCCAGCAACAACAAGACAAAATCACACACTTCATACTGTCCCATTCGCCCTCGGCTAACCCGCACCTGTTGCTGCAACTGCTCCAATAGCCCAGTCGATCTCCACCACTGTCCCAACAGCAATGCTTCTGGTAGCCAAGTTGGCATCACTGGATTGGGTTGAACAGTAGTGACAAATTCAATTCCTGCTACAGTGGAATCAACACTTTTTTCATTCTGTTCAGACATCGTTCCCACTCCACTTCAGGTAAGGGTACGATGTCATTTTCTCGCCATTCCCTGGACTGAGTCCCCTTCTGCAGCTAGCTTTTAGCTTCTTGACAGCTCATTGCGCATCTCGTGGGATACCTGCTGATGCAGCTGCCGACTCTTTTGATAGGTTTTGAGCCGTTGTTGTCGCTTCTGTTCGGCACGTTGTCGCGCATCTGGTCGTGGAGGCGTAGCTGGGGCAATCATCACGGTTGCGTCATCGGGTGCCTCTGCCAACCGTTGGGCATTGTCCACAGCAGTGAGAACCGCATTATGTCCATTCAGGGCTTGTTCCAGCACTTGGGCGAAGTTCTGCAACAGATGAAAGCGATCTGCGATCTGCATTGCCTGGGGGGCACCTTGATTCATCCCACTGCGATACGTGGCGGAACGGTCACGCGAGAGGGCTTCGATTCCCGGATACTGCTCCAGCCATTGTGCCAACGTATTGGCATCGCGATCTTTGAGCAAGGCAATCGGTCGCTGTCGTTCCAGATCCACCAGAATTGTGCCGTAAGATTGCCGTTTAGCGAAGGCAAAGTCGTCTACCCCCAGTACGGTGGGCGGTCTGATTGCAGGCAGGGGCTCTCTTGCAAACAATGACAGCAGCGTGTTGTCCCGGATGCGATAGCCCAACTGAGTCCCTAACCGCTCTGCCGCTTTTCCACCCAATTCGACTGCAATGGCAATCAGATGCTTTACCAATCGTACTGTGCGTCTTGCCCAGGGCGCAGCCACCTGCGGCAATCGCTCAGTAAAGATACGTCGCTTGCACCCTGGGGTGAGGCAAAAGAATTTGCGAACCTGAAGCTGGAGCCTGAGCGCAAAGCCCACCAGGGAAGGTCTTGTAGGGTGCGGCAGTAGCGGCTATGAACCCGATGACTGGTCTGCTGACATAGGGGACAAAGGGCTTGCCGTTGGATAGAGGTAACGGTCAACTGGAGATCCTGAGTTGCCCGATTCAACTTCCAGCTTTCGAGTTGAAGATGCGTGGGGTCAGGTAAAAGTGGGTGAAAGAAGATTGATTTCTCCTGGTACAGAGGATTTATTCCTATCTTGCCAAAGCTTCACCAAAACATGGGATGAGCCAAAATAATTTGAAACTCGACACTAGCTCCACCCCACTCCAACCTTGTCCCAGTACGGCGATCCCCATCCTACCGACTCCTGTCGATCAACCCGGCGATCCTATTGTCCCTCCGCTGAATCCCTCAATTCCGCTCTACACAATACTTTCAAGCTATTTCGCTCAACCTCGTTGCGCATTTCGCGGGACACAAAACGAAAAATAATTTGAAACTCGACAACACTCGATTCGATTGTTGCTCCATTACCTCAAATTCTGGGATGTGCCCGTTCCTGCTTGACTCATACCCTCATTCTGCAACGCCCGGAATTGCTTCAGGAGCAGGACACGATGCCGCAAGCGTGAGTCTCAGGAGCCGCCATGTTGTTTTGGGTAAGTGAACTTGTATTTTGAAGTTATTTCACTTCAACTTTATGATTACAACGGGTACTATAAACCTCTTTACAATAATTCTATG
>NZ_JACJOR010000442.1:0-13336 GCF_014695615.1 Leptolyngbya sp. FACHB-711 | reverse complement strand
CAGAGAGTTCAGGTAAAACAACGCTTGCCCTTCATGCGGTCGCCGAAGTTCAAAAGCGGGGCGGTGTGGCGGCATACGTGGATGCAGAACATGCCCTTGACCCTGCCTATTCCGCAGCGTTAGGCGTCGATATCGAAAACCTGCTGGTATCTCAGCCCGATACGGGTGAAGCCGCGCTGGAAATTGTCGATCAGTTGGTGCGATCGAATGCCGTTGATGTCGTCGTGGTGGACTCGGTCGCAGCCCTGGTTCCTCGCGCAGAAATTGAAGGCGAAATGGGCGATGCTCACGTCGGCTTGCAGGCCCGTCTGATGAGCCAGGCACTGCGGAAGATTACGGGCAACATCGGTAAAACAGGCTGTAGCGTCGTCTTCCTCAACCAGCTCCGCCAAAAAATTGGCATTTCCTACGGCAACCCGGAAACAACCACGGGCGGTAACGCGCTCAAGTTTTATGCTTCGGTTCGCCTCGACATTCGCCGGGTGCAAACCCTGAAGAAGGGCACTGAGGAGTTTGGCATTCGCGCCAAAGTCAAAGTCGCTAAAAACAAAGTTGCACCTCCCTTCCGCATCGCTGAGTTTGACATCATCTTTGGTAAGGGCATCTCGACGATGGGCTGTCTGGTTGATATGGCAGAGGAAACCAGCGTTTTGGTGCGGCGCGGCGCATGGTACAGCTACAACGGCGAAAACATTAGCCAGGGACGCGACAACGCGATCAAATACCTGGAAGAAAAGCCGGAATTTGCTCAGGAAGTCGAAAAGCTGGTGCGCGAAAAGCTGGATAAGGGCGCAGTGGTTTCCGCGAACTCGGTGGGTTTACCGGACGAAAGTGATGACGACGGCGATGAGCTGCTCGATGAGGAGTAAGGCTTTTCGCAGCTTGTCAGCCTCACGAGCGATTTAAGCAAAACTGAGCAGTTTAGACAGGGGGCTTTTTGCCCCTTGTTTTTTGTCGGGCTGATTCGAGAATCAGGGCTGAATTTGTGCTTAAGTGAGATCGATGTTTTTGCCGATCGACACCGTGCCCGACGCAAAGAAAACGGCTGACCCAAAGAAAACCCGATCGCTGATGACCATTGCCGGAATTGTGGCAGTGGCAACGCTGCTCAGCAAAATCTTTGGACTGGTTCGCCAGCAGGGAATTGCCGCAGCCTTTGGGGTCGGTCCAGCCTACGGCGCATACAACTTTGCCTACGTGATTCCGGGGTTTTTGCTGATTTTGCTGGGCGGTATCAATGGTCCGTTTCACAGCGCGATGGTCAGCGTTTTGGCAAAGCGCAAGCAGGAAGAAGTCGCGCCGATCATCGAAACCATTACCACGCTGGTGGTCGGAGTGCTGCTGATCGTGACGATCGCCTTAATTGTGTTTGCCGAACCGATGATGCGCCTGGTCGCACCCGGACTCTACATTTCAGCGGCAGAAGCACAGGCACAGGGCATTTCTGTGGCAACCTACGCCACTCTGGAGCAAACCAGGGCGATCGCGATCGAGCAGTTTCGCATTATGGCTCCGATGGCGGTTCTTGCCGGGCTGATCGGGATTGGCTTCGGTGTGCTAAATGCTGCCGATCAATACTGGCTGCCCTCGGTGAGTCCTCTGTTTTCCAGCGTCACCGTGCTAATTGGATTAATCGGATTAGCTTTAACACTCGGCGAGCGCATGACCCAGCCCGAATACGCGGCGATCGGCGGGGCAGTGCTGGCTTGGTCTACGCTGGCAGGAGCTGTTTTGCAGTGGCTGATTCAGCTTCCGGCGCAGTGGCGATCGGGCTTGGGCGGATTTCGGCTACGGTTTGAGTTTCAGCGTCCCGAAGTGCAGGAAGTAATTCGCATCATGGGTCCGGCAACTTTTTCGTCGGGAATGCTGCAAATCAACGTCTGGACGGATCTATTTTTCGCCTCGTTTATCCCGAATGCGGCGGCGGCAGTGTCAGCAATGGGCTATGCAGGCTTGCTGATTCAAACCCCGATCGGCGTGTTGTCAAACGTAATTCTGGTTCCGCTGCTGCCTGTATTTTCACGGCTGGCGGCTCCTGAACACTGGGACGAACTGAAGGACCGAATTCGCCAGGGACTTCTGATGACCGCGATTACAATGCTGCCCCTGAGCGCGCTGACGATCGCCCTCGCCGTCCCCATCTGTCGCGTCATTTATGAGCGATTTGCCTTCAAAGAAGAAGATGCTCGGCTGACTGCCACCGTGCTGATTGCCTACGCCGTGGGGATGTTTGTGTATCTGGGGCGCGATGTGCTGGTGCGGGTGTTTTATGCGCTGGAAGATGCCGACACGCCGTTTCGCATTAGCATCGTGAATATTGTCATTAATGCAGTTTTGGACTTTCTGCTGGTGAAACCGTTTGGCGCACCTGGCATCATCCTGGCAACGGTGGGCGTGAATCTAATTTCTACGGTGGCAATGATAGTTGTGCTAAATCGCCGTCTGAATGGATTGCCAATCGCCCAGTGGAGTCAGCCCTTTGTCGGACTCGCGATCGGCAGCGTGATTGCCGGATTTGCCGCCTGGGGCACACGCTACGGCTTAGAGCAGGTGCTGGGAACAGATAGCTTTGGGGTGCTGCTGCTCCAGGTCTGCCTTGCCGGACTTGCCGGATTGGTTGTGTTTGGACTGTTTGCCGTCCAGATGCGCTTGCCAGAAGTGAATCAGTTGGTCGATCGCCTCCTGAGACGCAGCAGAACGAGAACTTAAACGGCGGGCTTGCCGAGTGTTGTAGAATCACCCGATAGCAGAATTATGAAACAGCCTCATCAGGGAACAACAACATCACCGGATAACTGTGCCCCTTCCTGAGAAACTTCCAACGCTCAAAGTCCCGGGCTAATGGGGAATAAGGAGGCTGCCCAGCAAGGTCAAACCTAGCCCCGCATTCTTCAATTCAGCAACGCCGTTCTCCTCAGCTACACTGCACTTGCCACCGCAACGGGTTCATACAGATACTCAAACCAGTTTCCCTCCGGGTCGCGTCCGTAAAAGGAAGCAGTGCCGTCCCGATGGTCGTGAATTTCCGTGAGATGGACGCCTTCTGCCTTCAGCTTCTCGTAAGCCGATTGAACTTCAGCCCGATCGTGGAAAATAAAGCCAAAGTGCGCACCCGCGTGCTTATAGCTCGGACTCAGCAATGCCAGCCCGTCTTCCCCCGCTTTGAGATATGCCCAGTCTGCATCTTTCCAAACCAGGTTCATTCCTAAAGCCTGGTAAAACTGCGCGGCGCGATCGATATCTTGAACACAAATGGCAACGTGACCAATTCGCTTGAGCTGCATACGCCTCACCTTCCTTCAAATAGGCTCCTCTAGCTCTATTGTAGGTCAGGCATTTCGCGATAATCTGGGGTTGGATTCCTTCCATTTGGCGGCTGATACAAGATCTATGAACACTCCTCACCCTGCAAATTATCGAACCCACTTTTTTCAACAGTTTTTGCATCTTTCCTTTGCAGCGCTCGTAACTGTCACCCTAGCTTGCGGCTTATGGTTTGGCTCTGCCTCCTTCGCCCCGATCGCAGCCGCAGTCACTCAAATTTCGCTGAGCGATGTTACTTATCACGAATGTCCGGCGGAACTGTCCGAAGGGGCTATTACCTCTGGCGGCACGAGTATGCGGGCAAAGTGCTTTATCGTCACGGGCAAAGCTAACAACTCATCGGGCAAGCCCGTACTCAACGCTGATATTTTTGGACGGATCTACGATGCCAACGGCAATTCGGTAATGGAAAATCGGACTCGGTTGGGGTCGATCGAAGAAGTGCCGCCCGGAGTGAGCGATTTTGAGCTTCGCATCTCGATTCCGGCAAACCAACCGACCCCGCTTCAGCTTGAACAGTTCAAAGCTGCCGGATTTGCAGGGAAAGTTCGCCGCTAGGGTCTAAGGCAGTGTTTGAGAGGGGCAAATGGCTCCCGCTTTGAGGAACTGCGAAGCGATCGGAACTGCCGATTTTCCGCTTTAGTTCCCCACTTGCCCTCTCATTCTCCCAGGCTGGGAGCTTTGAGATTTTTATTAAGCTTTATTGGTTGCCTCGATCGATTGCGTGACGAATTCCATCAGACCGATTACAATTTCCTTCGGTTTGTGGGTGTGCAGTGGCAGTTTTCAGGCTGCCTAAACTTCCCCAATTGCCCCTTTCCCAGTGACGACGCTATGCCCTCAGGGACTACCCAACCCCATTCGCCGCAAACTGCTCAGCAGAATTTTGGATCTGCCGCATCCGAGAAGGCTCAAACCGTTCCCCCCCGGTTTGCTCAGGCTCATCCTGATTTATCTGGCTCTGATCAATCGCCTCAGTCCGCAGAACCGATCGTCGAACTGCACCAGGTTAGCAAAATCTACAGCAATGGCTGTGCTGCGCTGCTCGACGTGCATTTGCAAGTGCGAAGGGGCGATTTTCTGTTTGTCACGGGTCCATCCGGTTCAGGAAAATCAACGCTGCTAAAGCTGCTCTACGGCGAAGAACGTCCAACCCAGGGCGAAGTCATTGTCAACGATCAGTCGATCGCCCAGCTTCGTGGCAACGAACTTTCTAAGCTACGGCGGCAGGTCGGCGTAGTATTTCAAGACTACAAGCTTATTCCGCGTCGCACGGTTTCTGAGAATGTTGCTTTTGTGCTGTGGGCGCAGGGCTTTACGCGCAAAGAAATTCATCGACGGCTTTTGCCAACCCTTCGCATGGTGGGCTTGCAGGATAAAGCAAACTGTTTTCCCGATCAGCTTTCCGGCGGCGAACAGCAGCGCGTCAGCATTGCCCGTGCGATCGTCAGTACGCCCCCCATTCTCTTAGCCGATGAGCCCACCGGAAACCTCGACCCAGACAACTCCTGGCAGGTGGTCAAAATTCTGCAAAAGCTGAATGCGGTGGGCATCACTGTAATCATCACAACTCACGATGAGCAGCTCGTACGGGCATCGCATCATCCGGTCGTGCAAATTCGCAACGGGCGATTATTTCGAGAACGATAGGTCTGGAAAACAATAGGTGGTGTTGCTGAATCGGAGTATGACCCCCTCTAGCCCCCAACTTTGGGGGGAACCAGAATTCAAAGTCCCCCAGCATTGGGGGATTTAGGGGGCGATACAGAAGCTAAATTTGCACCCTTCATATCCCGAATTCAGCAATGCCCAATAGGTCTGGAAAAAGGTTCAAACCCCTAAATCTGGGACAGCCGATCGCGAATATTGGTTAGCTGGCGGCGCGAGTTAATCGGATCACGCGGTTGGGGCAATTCGGTATTGGGCCAGCCGGGAAGATCAGAACAGGGACACTCGCCGCTCGTCTGAACCCCTAAACCCAGCATCGGCACAGGCATCGCGCATCGGGCACAACTCGAAATATCCCACTGCGACGACAGCAGTTCTTCGATCGTTTGAATGGTTCCTTCCAGATAGCTCGATTTCCAGGCTCCGCTTGTGATGTGCTGCCAGCAAGCCTCAAACTCAGGACTGTATCGATCACCCTGGATCACCGCTTGGGGCAGAACCTTCGAGCGTCCGTCACTCGTTTTGCCGTTCACAATCAGCGGCTTGCCAAGCTGAAACCAGTAGGCAAGATATTGTTTGACCTGTTCAAGTGATGCCATAGGAAAATGCGGTGAAGGAAACTCTTAGCAGGGAAATGCAATCAGTTGCAAGTCATCATGGGCTGAGCCGTTGCCCGAATCGTTGCCCTCCTCTATCACGCCGACGCCGAATTGCTCCCACCTTGGTTTGATTTCTCATTGCGATTCGCCTTGACCGACCGCACTAAATCCAATTGCACTAAATTGCATTTTGGGGATGACAACTCACGTTGCTTGATTAGCAGATAATTATCTTTGATCTTAGTGATTCTACGATCGTTTAAGTGCGCTGTAATCCGCAGGAAAGATTAAGCTTTGCCAGAGGAAGTATTGGTCATTTGCGGTTAGAGGCGATTTCAACAGGAGACGTTCTATTGAGCTACCATTACCGCTCAGCATTCAGTTCTCGATCGATCGACTGCCCCAGCTCGCTCAGGTTCAGCACATAGCCGCCTGTTGCTAGATAAACAGTGTCTGCGATCGTGCCAATTCTTCGAGTGAGATCGCCCAGTCGATCGCGAAACAGTCGCCCGATCGGATAAGCAGGCACAATGCCCCAGCCCGTTTCCTCCGCTACAAAAATAATGTGAGTTTGGGTGTGGTGCAGTGCGTTTAACACCTGGGCGATCGTTTGCTGCCAGGTGTCTTCGTTTTGCTCCAGCAGGTTGGCAAGCCAGGTTCCAAGGGAATCGATCAGCAGGCATTCTTGATTTGCGCTTTCGATCGCCGCTGCCAGGCCGATCGGCACGGACAGGGTTTTCCAGGCAGGAGGACGGCGTTGCTGATGACGCTCAATTCGCGCCTGCCATTCAGCATCTTCGGGATTGAGCTGAGCCGTTGCAAGGTAAATCACCGATCGCCCCGAACGTGCTGCCAGGGCTTCTGCCCATTCACTCTTGCCCGATCGGGCTGGACCCGTCACTAAAACTATCTGTCTGGAGGAGTTGGCAGAGGAGGGCATAGGTTTCTATAGTGGGGTAATCGCAAAAATCGCTAAAATAAGCTAGCTACAATAAGCGATAAATCGGGGTCGTGCAGGTCGTTTTGTTATTCTCTCCACATTCTCTGATCCTGCTGAGGCTGGCAGTATGAAACCTGACAAGCACGAACTGAAGCGGATTGAGGCAACGCTGGATCATCTGGATTCGGCAAATCTGCCAGCCGATACTGAGCTTTCCCGCCCTCCAGCGACATTCCCTGCTGCCCGGTCTGTGCAGCCTTTTCCGATTCGAGAAAACAGTCCCTCTACGCCGCTGCCGAAATCAAAGTTGCCTCAAGTTAGCTCCCAGCGTCATGCGACAAATCCGCATTTATCGATCGGCTTATTGCAGGAAATTGAGGCGATCGTGCAGCAGTGGCAGAGCGAATTAGAGCAGGTTTCGCAGCAGATTCATGCCCTTTATGCTGAAGGTCCGATCGTGGATGGCTGGCTCGAAGCACAGCCCCCTGAAGCTTATCAGACGATGCAGCCCATTGGCGCAACTACGCTGCGTCATGCCGAAATCGAACATCTTAAAGAATATGTAGATGCGATTTGCAGCATGCCCCAGCCACCCTTTACCGACAATCAGCCTCGCAGCGGCTACCGCCTGTGTGGACTTGATGCCGACGGTCAGCTCTGGTCGCGCCCCTGTCCACCGCAGCAAGTTGCCTACGTGAGTTTGGCGATCGCTCGCTATCAAAAACTGCGAACGCTGCTGGGCAAAAAGCAATCGCTCGAAAATCGCCTGATGAAACTTGTGAAGGATTTGACACTGCTGCACGGACAAATGCAGGAAGACTAACAAACTAGATTGCTATAAATTCGTTGAAATTGCCTGTACCGGACAGGTCGGAATGCACTGTTCGCACACGACGCATTTCGATCGCGTAAACGTTAGCTTAAAACTCTGGCGATCGAGGCTCAGTGCCTCTGTAGGACAAACACCCGTGCATAAGCCGCAGTGAACGCACAAATCTTCATCGATCAAAATTTCGCGGCTGGCAAGGGAAATGCCGATATCCTGTGCCCGCATCCAGTCGATCGCTGCATCCAACTGGTCGATATCACCGGATAACTCTACAACCAGCGTCCCAATCTGATTCGGCGTGACCTGTGCCCGAATAATATTTGCCGCAACGTTAAAATCCTTTGCCAATCGATAAGTGACAGGCATGTGCACCGATCGCTTCGGAAAGGTGAGCGTAACTCGTTTTTTCATTTTTGAAATTCTCCTGCTAGAAACCTACTAAGAACGGCAATCGCCTACAGCCCCGCTTTCACGCCTGATCGAAAATTCGCTACGCTAAAGAAAGTGAGCGTTCACTCTTGCTCTTAGCTTTTTCTTGTTCTGTCTCGCGTTCAACGTTTTCTTGCCATGACTGCAACGCCTTCTAGTCCTACTCCCCAGTCTAATCCGGCAGCCCGAATTCGGAATTTGATTATCCTGCTGGTTGCGATAGTCCTTAGCCTCTCGATTTTTCTGGGCGTGCGCTTTGGCAGCGATACCGGAACCCTGGCGGCAATGGCAGAAACCGCAACGCCGCTGGATGTCGCCCTCAAAAACGAACAGCCGACGCTGATTGAGTTTTATGCGGACTGGTGTACCTCCTGTCAGGCAATGGCAAAAGACATGAGCGATCTTAAAGATGAGTTTGGCGATCGAGTGAATTTCGTCATGCTTAACGTAGACAACACAAAATGGCTGCCTGAAATGCTCTCCTATCGGGTTGATGGCATTCCCCACTTTGTTTTTCTTGACCCGCAGGGAGAATCGATTGCCAGCACGATTGGAGAACAGCCGCATACGGTGATGGCAGCTAACCTCGAAGCCTTAGCAACAGGTTCACCGCTCCCCTATCTTCAGTCGAGAGGACGCATCTCCGAAGTAGAGTCTCCCACTGCCCCTAAATCTCAAAATGATGATCCGCGAGGTCATGGAAGTCAGGTGAAGGAGTAGCCCCAGAAATACAAAAAAGCCAGAGCAAATACTCTGACTTCAAGGTTGAACTTAAGCTGATTTTATAAGATTAGGTCGTTTAACTAAATAAGCTGACGCGAAACAAACTTCTCAAATTCGGCTTGCGTTTCGTGAAGCAATTGCCCACGACTATCCGTCATTTTGCCCAGGGTTGGAACCAGATTCCGCGCCTGTAACGCCATGTGAAGCTGGAGATGTGCAACGTATTCGCTGAAGTCTTCACGGGTTGAAGGGTTAGATACCGACTTGAAATTCACAGCCAAAATGCTCTCCTCTCAAGAACTGCGTTGCAAAAGTCAATGCTATTGAACGTAACATAATGCGATTTCTCACATAAGTGTTTGCAATGAACTGTTACTTTCTGCGTACTTCTTTTGACTGATGAAAATGATTGAGGAAAAACCGATCGCTATTTTTGGCTAAGCGGCAGCTTAAAACATGACTCATCCCGGAGCCTTTCTTGCAGGTGAAGCAGCAGGGGTCGGAGGGGGTTGCGATCGACTCAGGCTGCCTGCTTTGTTTGTGCCCAATATTTGTGCTCAATGCTTGTGCCCAACTTACGCCAGATTAGCGCTTCGCCAGCTAACCCTCGACGTTGCGAATTAACACCCCAGGCTGTTTTTGAATCGGCAGCGAATCCAGCACATCGGTTTGGGCGCAGTATTTCAGATCGTCTAGACAGTCGAGCCGCAGCAGTCGCTTGCCGTGGGTTGCCTGGTGCAACAGTCCCAGCAGATTGTTTTGCCACTGGCTATAGAGCGCGACCGCCCCAAAGACTTCATCATTTCCGGCAATTTCCGGCAGGGAATGTTCTCCTTCAAGCTGTTGGCTGATCTGATGCACGATCGCCCCTGCACAAACGGTATCTTCCAGGGAGAAACTGCCTTCCCAGCCAGAGCCAACGATCCACACGGTTTCAGGACGGTGCTTGAGCAAATAATTCACCACCGCATGCCGGTTAATCAGCGCAGCCGTTAACACCGTTTCGGCATCCTGAAGCCGTTCCAGGCAGCGAGTTCCATTCGTGGTGCTGATAAAGAGGCGTTTGCCGGAAACCAGTTCGGGAGTACAGTCCAGCGGGGAGTTTCCCAAATCACAGCCTTCTACTTTTGCGCCACCTCGTTCCCCTGCGCGCAGCCGCTTGTCAGGAAGCCACTGTTCGCTCACGTGCATCAGCTCTTCCATGCTGCTAAACACCTGAACTCCTTCTGCGCCTGCAGCGAGAGCGGTTGCAATAGTTGACGTTGCGCGAAGCACATCAACCGCAATTGCACAATCAGGAATTTGGGCGATCGGGGTCAGTTCGGGCGTGTGGTATATGGAGAACTTCACGGGCAGCGGATTTTAGGGTAAAGGTAAACAGGAGATATGAACAGATCCTATAAATAATCAATTAAAGAGCTGTAAGAAAAATTAATGCCTATTGCCCTCCATTCTATCGGGTAATGGTCAGGGAATAGGGCGATCGATTGCTCTAGACATTGATTTAATTTAAGTATTTATGCTTATTGATAAGTTAAGCTTAGGTTATCAGTCGGGACGTGAGCAATGGGAAGTAGAAGAGTAGATGGATCAGGGATAACGCTTGTATTTCGGCATTGCCGTCATTCTAGAGCGAGACAAAGCCCTATCTCTATCTCCCATTTATCCCAGATTTGAAACGATTCAAAAATCCAGGATCATAAGGCTCGGAGATGCGGTTATTCTAAGAAGCCTGTCATGTTTCCGCTCCCTTTCTGCTCTTTGAAATTAAGCTATGGATCGCTACTTTACCGTTGAAGCTCTCTCGCGCACGGCAAACGCCCAGCAGGTGATTTATGCTGCGATGCACCAGGATTATGCGGAGGCATTTGTCTGGGAGGAGCGCGATCAATTTCCCGATGAAGTCAAGGCGGGCGAATTGGTGGTTCGCAACCTGCTAGCAGGCAACCGGGGACACTTCGGACCGCTCGAACATCCTCAGATCGTGCTGAACTGCGGCTATTTTCCCCACTCGACGATGCAGCAAATCAGAACGCATCGCGTTGGAATTTCGTTTGATGTTCAATCGTTTCGGTACACTGGAGCCCGAATTACTGACGTGGTGCAAGGCAAGCGAGACGTTGAAGAAGTGTTTTATCTGCGTCCGATCGGCTCTTATACGGATCGTCAGGGTAAACGCTACGACTACACCGAAGAACTACGACAGGAAGATCTGAGCTGGTGTCTGGAGGGCTGCAAGCGATATCAGCAGCGAATGGAGCAGGGTTTTTCTGAGGAACATGCAAGAGGACTCATTCCTTTTGATGTGCGGCAGCATTGGGTGATGTCTGCCAACGTTCGATCGCTGATGCACCTGCTCGATCTGCGCTGGAAAGCCGACGCTCAGCTAGAGGCACAGCAGCTTTGCGAACTGATCTGGACGCAGTTTCAGGATTGGGTTCCCAGCATTGCAGACTGGTATGAATCAAATCGGGCGAAAAAAGCACGCCTTGCACCATGACGCTTTCTTTTTGTGCGATCGTTAAAAACGAAGCCGCCAATCTGCCACGCTGCCTGGAGAGTGTGCAGGGCATGGTCGATCAGATCGTGATTCTAGATACGGGATCAACCGATGAAACAGTGACGATCGCCCAATCCTTTGGCGCAGAGGTGCATCACTTTCCCTGGAATAATTCTTTTGCCGCTGCCCGCAATGAATCCCTAAAATACATCACGGGCGATTGGGTCCTTGTTCTCGATGCCGACGAAGCCCTCAACTCGCAGATTATCTCCTCGCTTCGGCAGGCAATGCAGCAGCCCCAGGCGATCGTCATAAACCTGATTCGGCAAGAAATTGGAGCAGCTCAGTCGCCTTATTCGCTGGTGTCTCGCTTGTTTCGCCGCCATCCAGAGGTTTATTTCAGCCGTCCCTATCACGCAATGGTGGATGACAGCGTGGCTAAACTGCTGCAACGGGAACCGCAGTGGCAGGTCATTAATCTACCGGACGTGGCAATCCTTCACTACGGCTATAAGCCCAGTACCATCGCCAGCCGTGACAAGCTTCAGAAAGCCAGACAAACAATGGAGGTCTTTCTGGCAGATCATCCCGACGATCCCTATGTGTGTGCCAAGTTGGGTGCGCTTTATGTGCAGATGGGGGACGTGCAGCAGGGACTTGTGCTGCTTCAGCAGGGGCTCCAGAGCGGACAGAGCGATCCGCCTATCCTTTACGAGCTGCACTATCACCTGGGCATTGCCTATCGTCAATCGGGCAATTTACCCCTGGCAGAACAGCACTACCACGCCGCCCTGCAACAGCCCATCCTCGATCGCCTCAAGTTAGGTGCACAGAATAATTTGGGCAGTCTGTTGCTGGCTGAGGGAAATCTTAAGCGCGCGAAAGACTGCTTTGAAACCGTCATTCAACTTGATCCCACCCTGGCGATCGGATACCACAACCTGGGGATGACCTGCAAAGCGATCGGACAATTTACCCAGGCGATCGACCACTATCAGCAGGCAATTCGCCTCAAGCCCGACTACGCAGAGGCATATCAGAATTTGGGCGTCGTGTGGCTCAAGCTCGGTCGCGTGAATGAAAGTCTGGCTGCGTTTCGGCAGGCGATCGATCTGCATCAGCAGCAGAATCCCTCAGAAGCCGATCGGCTCCGGCAAGGACTGCGCGAGATGGGCTTTCAGGTTTAGTTTTCGGGCTTAACTCGATAATTCAGCTAAAAACTGGCGGATTACGCCGATCGTCACCGCAGGCAGTTCGAGTTGGGGCGTTAAGCCGACCCCTTCCAAAACTTCGACGGCTTTGATAGCACGAGGGTTCAGTTCGGCAAATCGCTGTGCCAGAGCTGGAGGGCTGAGCTGTGCCTGTCGCCCCCAGAGAATCGCAGTCGGAACAGTGAGATCAGGAAGATATTGAGCCAGGTCAAAGCACAAATCACCCCGCACTAAGGACAGAGCACTGGCTTCGGCATTGGGCTGGAGGGCAGAAGCGAGATAGGCATCCACCACTTCAGGGGAGACGCGATTTGACTGGGCAAACTGCCGCTGCTCTAAAAACGTCCGAATTCCGAATGGGTTGGCAATCACAGTGCTATACAGCAGCCGATCGACTCCGGGAATACTGACAATTGAGGCGATCGGATTTTGATAGGGCTGTCCAAAGTCTGCCAGCCCGGTGGGGGCACTCAGGATCAGCGATCGAATCAAGCCGGGATAACTCACTGCGACTCGCACCACAAAGGCAGCGGTCAGCGAAGAAGCCACCACGATCGCAGGCGAAGGAGCAACCTGCTCTAGAAATTCGCGAATGGTGATCAGGTAGTCTTCGATTTGATAAGGGCGCGTCAGGTGGTTCGATCGTCCCCAGCCCAGCAGATCGGGAGCGATCACCTGATATTCGGGCACAAATGCGGGATAGACCTTTGACCATTCATAAGCCGATGAGCCACCGCCAAAGCCATGCAGAAAGACGATCGGCGGTTGATCTTCAGGCGATCGCTTTCTGGTAGATTGCGATGCCGGCGAGGTTGCTTGATCCGCAGTGTAGTAGACGATCGATCCCAGGCTGGTTGAAATCGAGTCTTGACGAAAACCGGGCGGTTGCAGCATAGACTGAGAAAAAAATTAAATAAAGTCGTAAGCAGAGATAAAACTCTTGAAGCAGGGCAGACAACTATTAAATTATGTTAAGATTTGCAGTAAAAATACTACTTGTATGAGCGATCGGAATTGACAATTCCTTAAAAACGTACAAATCGCAACTTTTTTAAGTGATAGTTGCGTAATAATACGAGTAAGTCAAGAACGACGATATCAGACTGATAGGGT
>NZ_JACJOR010000441.1:0-3690 GCF_014695615.1 Leptolyngbya sp. FACHB-711 | reverse complement strand
ACGACATATCCTTGGCAGATGAAAGTTCTGTGCCTGTAATTTCAGCAGCCAGAGTTGCGCGGCGGGCGTTGAGCGTTTGCTCCTGCAAAAATTCCTTGACTCGAAACACCAGATTGTTAAACGTGAGTGCCAGGGTGCGGGCTTCCGCCGAGCCGACCGGATCAACCCTAATGTTTAGATCTCCAGCAGACACCTGCTGTGCTTTAGCCGACAGGTCGTTGAGGGGAGCAGCCAAACGGCGCGATAGGGCGATTGCCAAGGCTGTTCCCACTGCTGCCAGAGCCAGAGCAATGATCGCGAAGAGGTTAAGCAACTCCCGACCTGCACCTTGAATTTCCGCGACATCCATTGAGGCGATCGACACCCAGCCGAGCCGGGGCACGGTGGACACAGCATATTGCTTGTCCTGATAGCGAAACGAAGCAACCAGCGAGCGGGATTGTGCCGATTCGTCATTCGATTCGTCATTTTCATTACGGCTGCTGATCACCAGTCCTTGCACCGGAAAGTCATTCTGAAGCTGCTGCTGAAGCTCATTGAGCGATAGATTCTCCTCTAAACGCCGAGCTTCGATCAGACGCGCTGCCAAGGCTGAAATTACCTGTTCTCCTACAAGGGGGAGCTGTTCCTGGAATATCTTAATCTGTTCTCCCTCGGAGCTATAGCCTGCAATCACAGAGTTTGCGCTCGTATCAAGGAGCTGAACCTGCTGGGAACCACGAAAGCCAGCAATGTCAAGCTGAGTAGCAAGTTCTGCAAACGTATCATTCGAGGCAAAAACTTTTACTACCCCCAGAAAGCTGTTGTTGCTGGGATCAACAATTCGCTGACTGATATTCACCCCGTACCGACGCACAGAAGCATCAAAGGCTAGTGCACTAATCCACTGCTGTTGAAATCTGCCCTGCTTCCACCATTCATCCTCGGACTGTACGAGGTTATCCGGCAGAACATTAAAGCCGACGTTGAAGCCATTCTTATCAGTAACAATAATCTCTGCCAATTCTCCGGCTTTTGCCATCTCTACCAAAAAATCGTTGAGTTCTTGGCTTGGGGCAATCAGCTTCGTGCGGCTAAGCCGAGCTTCTAGTTCATTCGTAGACAGTTCTAATAAATTTTCTGATTCTGCCGTATTACTCGTGCTGCGAACTCGACTCAGCACAAAAGCATTTTTTGCAACAACCGACGCAATGCCCAGCCCATCTTCGATACCGGAACTAATCACCTCACCTGACAGGAGTGCCTTTGCTTTCAGATCTTCGGTTAACTCAAACTCTGTTCTATTTTGCGTAATCAAATAGTCGGCAAAGGTGGCAAGTGCTACAGGCGCTAACGCCAGTGGCAACACGGTGAGCAAAAGCTGACTGCGAAGCCCTGCTCTGCTAAATCTAGAAAGCATTGCTCGAATTCCAGCAGAAGGGGATGGTTTAACCTGCGGCAAATCGTTTTGTACGACAGTCGGCTTAGAAGAGCTAGAGTTAAAGGGAATTTGCGTCATGAGAAAAGCCTCAGCGTCTCGAAGGTAAATCGATCGAACAGACTCAATTAGTTGAAGATGAAGATAAACGATCAGGAGAAAGGTTCAGATAAGCTCTGAAGAATTGCGGCACTATTGAGCAGCCAGTAACGAGGGGAAGTTTCGCTTTGCCAATATCCCCAAAAAAAATGATGCAAATTGGCAGACAAAGAATCAAGCTGCAAATTGGAAAGAAAATTTGATAAAGGATCTGACGAAGGATCAAATTCAGACAGCAAATGGAGACGATCGGCTGTGCATTCCACCATGTCCTCAATCTGATTAACAACCAGCCCGACCATCGCCTTCTCGTTTGACTCGTTCATTCCGCGCAGCACAACGACGGTATGTTTAGCACCATAGTTCGGCTGCTCATACCAGGGCGAGAATCCCAACAGATGGTTTAAATCCACCATCCACAGTACTTCGCCGCGCCAGTTATACACGCCCATTACCCACGGCGGTAGATGAAAAATGGGCACAATTTGACCGATCGCCACCGTCAGAATTTCCACCAGATGCGGGGCCGGGAGCAGTGCAGGCAGCGAGTGATCCAGCAACAACTGAAGATATAGCCCTTCGGCAAGCATTGGGGCAGCCATCGACGACTGAACAGAATCAAGCGGAGAAGAGAGGGGTTGAGAAGCCATGTTTAACAGGTGATATCTGGCAGGTAATGTCTGTTGGGTAATGTCCCGCGGGTAATATTTGACGGGGGCTATCGATCGAGAATTGCGATCAGGCATCCATTAACTGATTCACCGTTCGCATCAGCTCATCTTGATCGATCGGTTTTGCCAGATAGGCATCAGCCCCCTGCTTCATGCCCCAAAACTTATCCATATCGCTGCCTTTAGTAGAGCAGATAATCACGGGAATTTTGCTGGTTTCCGTTTCCGCTTTTAGCTCACGGCAGATCTCAAAGCCACTGCGATCGGGCAACACCACATCCAGAATAATCACGTCAAACTGATGCTGTTTCACCCGATCGAAAGCTTCTTCTGCCGTTTGTGCTGTTTGTACCTGAATGCCTTCCTTTCTTAAGCAGCCTGCCAACACTTCCTTATCCGTCAAGCTATCTTCAACGATTAACACAGTACTCATTTTGCTGTTCTCCTTTGATACAAACCCTTTAGGATACAAACCCTTTATCACTGCTCAAATGTCCTCTAAACTCGCTGTCTAATTAATCGCTGAATGATGCTTAAAATCACCGCAGGTTCCATTGGCTTACTTAAAAAATCCGTTGCGCCCAGCAGTCTTGCTCTTACTTGATCCACAATGCCGTCATTTCCAGTCAGGATAATAATCGGCGTTTCCTTAAACCGCGATACTTTACGAAGCTGACTGCAAATTTCATAGCCGTTTGTATCGGGCATGATTAGATCTAGAAAAATAATGTCTGGTTTCTTTGTCAGCAATGTGGCGATCGCTCTGGCGGGTTCGGTAATTGCAATAAACCGATAGCCTGCTGCTCGAATCACCTGCTCCATCGACTGGCAAATCATCAAACTGTCATCGATACAGGCAACCATTGGCGGAGTCACTTCCGCAGCATAAACAAAACGGTTTGACCCAGATGAAATTGGCGTCTCAGGTGCTTGTAATAGCTCAATCCAGCCTGACTGCACATAGGGCAACAGCACCTCCATAAAGGGTTGAACGGGTCGCTGGGTTTTGAGTGCCAGGTCGCGCAGCGTGTGCTGACCATCCAGCAGCGTCATCAGCGTCTTAAACACCTGTGGAGACGTTTCTGCCTGCAAATAATCGGGCTGACGGACGATCGGCGCAAGATTGGGCGAATAGGGGCTGAGCTTTGCTTCAAACCACTGCTGCCACTGCACTTCAACTGCGGTAAAAATTGTTTCTTCTGCCAGTTTTGCTGGCTTGATCGCGATCGATGGGCTTGATTGCTCCACAATGTTCCCCAGGGGCGATCGCGGCGGACATCGCCGGAGCTGGTGGGAAACGTTTGCCGCTTGAGTAATATCAAACAGCAGCTCAATTAAAATCTGCTCAATGATCTGAACGTGGTTCTGGGGTGTAATTTGTCGCTGAAGCAGCAGGCGATCGAGCTGTTGATATTCCCAGCAGTCTGCTAAAGTTCCTCCGTTCTCTGAAGCATGCTCTGAAGGATTGAGTTCTAAAGAATTTGCCTGATGCAATCGATCGAT
>NZ_JACJOR010000440.1:0-22218 GCF_014695615.1 Leptolyngbya sp. FACHB-711 | reverse complement strand
CTGCATTTGATGACGGAAACTCGACCCGACAACCTTTATGACCCGCTCAACGGCTGCTGGATTTGGCGAGAATATTTGCGTAATGACAAGAAAACGCTGGTGAGCGATCAACTTGCCCACATCCTGGACTATATGTTGAAGGATCTGGTCAACGAACGCTATCAGTCTGCCGATGAGGTCATGCGTGACCTAAATGCCGACTCCTTTTTCCCCACGGTGGCGCAATTGCCTTTGGCGAGAACTGCAAAGCCGCCCATTCAGCCTGTTGGCTTGGGGGGACAGCCGATCAGTGCTCCCAAACGAGCCACCGTACCGCCTGCTATAGCCAGTAAACCGCCTTCGTCTAGACCCCCTCTGTCTAAACCGTTTGCCTCTACTCCGCCCACTCCAAAGCCACCTCAGGTGCAGCCGCCCTGGGAGAGTTTGCCTGCGACACCCAATTCGGGTCAGCCTAACGTGATTTCGAGTCGGGGCAGCAATCGATCGTCCCGCGCAATGCACATTCTCACCGGACACGCTTCCTGGGTAACGTGCGTTGCTATTGGCTCCAATGTTCAAAAAGTGGCAAGCAGCAGTCTGGATGATACAGTGCGGATCTGGGATGCCGTGACGGGTCAAGAAATGTCTATCCTGAAAGGGCATAGCCGGGGCGTCAATACGATCGCCCTCAGTCCTGATGGCAAAGCCCTGATTAGCGGCAGCGATGACTACACGCTTAAAATCTGGAATGTCAGTACGGGTACGCTGCTGGGAACCCTGACGGGTCACAGTCGCGATGTCAATGCCGTCAGTGTTAGCCCCGACAGCAAACTGTTTGTCAGCGGCGGCGAAGACCGCACGATCCGCATCTGGAGTCTGACTACGGGCGCATTAATGCGAACTCTGGGCGGTGAAACAGGCATGATTCGAACGCTGGCAATCAGTCCCGATGGCAAACTGTTGGCAAGTGGTGCACTGGACAACAAAGTGCGGCTCTGGAATCTGACCACGGGCAGCCCCCTCCAGGTTTTATCGGGACACCTCAACTCGATTAATTCGATCGCCTTTTGTGCAGATGGCAAAACGTTGGTTACAGGCAGCAAAGACAAAACGATTCGCGTCTGGAACTACCAGACCGGGGAAATGCTGCGATCGCTGGCTGAACACACTCGTGATGTGAATGCGATCGTGATTACGCCAAACGATCGATTGCTGGTCAGCGGCAGCAGCGATACAACCATTCGCATCTGGGATTTAGCAAGCGGTCGAGTGCTAATGACCTGGGCAGATCACGCCGATGCTGTAAACTCCCTGGCGATTAGTCAAGACGGTAAGCTGCTGGTGAGCGGCAGTTCAGATAAAACGGTGAGAATCTGGCAGTTGCCAACCTGAAAACTGTTCGATCCTCCTGAACTCCCTGCAAGAGGGATTTGAGCCTATCGTTCTAATATGCTCATCAATTTGCCTTGTGCAAAAGGAGCAGGGACGATCGGTGTAGATCTTGCCCATCGATCTACAATCAACACAGCCTGAACATGATTGCTAAAAACCTGTTTAGGGCGATTACTCCTTCGGGGAACTGCGAAGCAACTGGTTTTGAGGCAGGGAAGGAGGATTGTACAGAATATTCCTACCTAAACCCTTGAATTAGGCTCTTATACAGAATCATTTCCGTCTAAGCAGCTAAAGTGAGATCCTATGCGGAGATATTTCAGCCTATATCGCTGCCCAGGGATCTTAGGCAGAAACATTCAGTCTAATAACTTGTTATGTTGCCAAACCTCAGTAGGGAAAACGTTTTCACGATTACTGTTAAGCTTTAGCAATAAGTTATTTTGAGGTGCATAGCAAATAGTCACAATTAACCGTTTACCGCTTCATAGTCTTCCCAAGCTGCCTTCACACCAGCCTCTATAATCAAGCTCAAATCACACCCATACTCTCCAGCACAGCTAAAAGAACCAAGTTCTAGGATAAATAACTCCCCTTCCGACTCACAAATATCTACTGTGTAGAGCAATTCTGGATACCAATTAACCTGCTTTAACACTTCAGCAAGGTAATTTACTAAATAGCCACCTTTAATTCTCTCGTCAATTCTTTCCTCTCCAATCAGGTAAAGAGAACCAGTGATGATCTCGTCTTTGTAAACAAAAAATCGCCACTCCTTAGTAATCGATCGCTTTCCACTCACGAGTACTAAAGTTGTTTCATCTCGTCTTAACTCACTTCCTAAAGTTTTAATGGTATTTAGAACTTGAATGTTAAACACACCAGCACGGAACGACTTCATATTGCTGTCAGGTCTAATAAAAAGCTCACCGTTGGACTGGAAATATTCAAGAATTTCTTCTCTTCTTCTGATTAGCTCACCTAATGGAAGAATGAAATACTTGTTGTTTAGCAAATACTGACCGAAATAAGCATAGTAGGTCGTACAACGGAGATTCTTCTCATCCATATATGCTCCAGGAATCCAAGAAGTTCGTAGGACATCTCGACCTAGATTTAGGGTTCCTCTAAATAACACACATTCGTGATCTGAAAAGTATTTGTTTGCTTCTTCAGGTCGAAAGTCAAGATATCTAACCTCTTTGTAGAAATAGTTCTGCCTTTTTAACTCCTCTAAAAATTGCTCATCAGCATCAGAGACATATCTTTCAATTAGCCAGTTTACTTTTTCCATACCTGTCCGCGTTTGCTGTTGTTACTAGATTCTGCCTTTCATTAAAGAATGGTAGTACTATTTAAACCTGTAGGTGAAAGAGTTAGAGTTGTGTTGATGCAGCAGCATAACCAGTCGGTTGCAGCGGACATCTGTTTGTCCCTATGCCAAGTTTAAAGATACTTGCTGCCGTTGAACCGGGTCGTTAGGCTATTCAAGCTATTGATTAGGATGTAGTTGAGAAGTTATCTGCTGATGTGCGAAGTTATGCTAAGCTGCACCCTTAAAAACACCGGAATTTTGGTTAATTCTATGAGTCACTATGAGCCAGCAGACTTATCTGAAAGTACCTTTTGTTTGGGAAGAGCCTAAGCCGCTGATTGAGGTTCCTTCTCGATTAAAGTTCAAAGCTGCTAAAACACTGGACTATGAGGTATTGCTTTCAGTAGTTGCTGAGGTTATGGAATCATCAATCGATGCCAGCGATCGAAAACAAGTTATGGAACGCGGTTCTCGCGAAGTTGCCGAGCAGTTTCTAGCCGAGTCGAAAGATGGATTCTCGTATCGAGATGAATGGTGGCAGATAGGGCTTAGTAGCGATGATAGAGTCATTGGGTTTGTTTTCCCTGTGATCTATCAAAATGGTGCTAAAAATGGTTTGGAAGAAGCAACTATTTATTACATCGGGGTTTTGCCAGAATATCGTGGGCTGGGCTTTGCAACCGATTTGCTGTTAAAAGGAACGAGGGTATTGCAAGATGTAGGAATCTGGAGGGTGTTCTGTGATGCAGACGTAAACAATATCCCAATGATTTCTACCTTTGAACGAGCTGGATATCAGCAGCACAGTGAACCTTGGCAACGTCCTCTGTAAATACGCAAGATGTAACACCGACCGTTGAGAGGTTATCTGTGAGTATTAAAGGGTATCTGCGGCGGGTAATGGGCAGCGTTATGTCGCAGACTTCAGAGTGAGGCGATGCTTGAGTTTTATCTGTCCCTATTCTTAAAAAAAGCATTGTGATTTCTTTATAAAACACTATTGCGAGGCTAAATAAGGGATATCTAAGTTAGCCTAAGCACCAAACTTTGATCTCAAGCCCACTATATGAATTCTCCTAAGAAGAAACGGTTTGAAGATTTTGGTCCCTACTCTCATTGGAACTGGCAAGCTCAATTAGAGAAAGGTTTACCTAACTCTGCTGTAGAGATTGAATTATTTAGTGATGCTTGCTTTAGAAGTACAGAGGTTGAGCATGGTCCATACTTAGTAATGAATGCTGAACCTTTTCCACCAATAGAACCTCGCCAATCAATGCATGGTCGGCTCATTCTTCGATGTGAACATTATCTAGATCCTAATCAAGATCCAACTATCCATCCTCGCAACACAGATACATCAAGATATCATGGAGGAACCCTGCGTGATGAAATAGCAGCCCTATATTCTCTCTGCATGGGTGTGCGGTTAAAGGCTGGTGGCGTAGTTCGAGAGTTTTCACACGGGAACGAATATGGTCAACCTCGCATTCCACGACCAGATGAAACCCCAATATTTTTCCCTCCTCATGATAGGAGGTATATTCTGCCATTTCATCCAGCCGAGCATAAGTTAGAGGCAATGCAAGAGCAGATGAACTTGTATATTCTTCTGCAACCTCAACAAGCTTCTATTCTGATTCGCTCTGCTAGGCTTTATCAAGATGCAGTGTGGTTAGCAGAGAGCGACCCTGAAATTTCCTGGCTCTTATTGGTGTCTGCGATTGAGGTAGCTGCTGGCCATTGGTACGCTGAAGAAAACCCTGATATTAAAAAACAGCTAGAGCATCTCAAGCCAGAGCTATTCCGGGATCTGAATGATTTAGAGTGTGATGGATCAAAAGCTATCGAAATTGTTAGTCAACATCTAAAAGGGCTTTTAGGAGCAACTAATAAATTCAGACAATTTCTTGCCAGGTTTAGACCTCAAGAGCCACTTCCTAATAGACCAGTCCGGTGGCAGGTGGATTGGAGTCAATCATCCTTGGAAAAGGTATTCAATAAGATCTATAGTTACCGCTCCAAAGCATTGCATGGAGGTACTCCATTCCCTAAACCTATGTGTAGGCCCCCAACACGCGATTATCAGAATCAGATGTTGACAGAACGCCCAGATGTTGGGTTAGCTGAGTCATCACTTGGAGCATCTTGGAAGACAGAGGATGTTCCCATACATCTCCACACATTTGAGTACTGAGTACATAGTAAGAAATTCCTTGCTGAACTGGTGGCGAAGCATGATTGAAATTCATTCAGATAAATGTCCTAGTGAGCAGCATAACAACCCTGGTGTAATGGATTGACCCAATCCGCTTGTGGTGTCGCGAAGATCTCGGCAACCGCTGACCAGGAACGTTAGGCAAACCTCACACAACGTTACGATGCACCTGAAGTGGCAACCGATGACCAATCATGCCATTCCTCAAAGCAATGCGAATGAAATCATGGTTAACGTTGATCAGCTCGATCGCCTCTTTCACGATTCTGATTTCCACCCGACAACATTCTTTATAATGAAAGTTGGGTTTACAGAGCTTGAGAATGTCCACTGAACTCCAGACCGAGATCCAGACTGAGATTGCTGCTGCCGTTGAGAAACGCCGTAACTTTGCGATTATTTCCCACCCGGACGCCGGAAAAACAACCCTCACCGAAAAGCTGCTCCTCTACGGGGGTGCGATTCACGAAGCGGGAGCGGTGAAAGCTCGGCGGGCGCAGCGTCATGCGACTTCGGACTGGATGGCAATGGAGCAACAGCGGGGGATTTCGATTACCTCGACCGTGCTGCAATTTCAGTACGACGACTACTGGATCAATCTGCTGGACACGCCGGGACACCAGGACTTTAGTGAAGACACCTATCGAACACTGGCGGCGGCGGACAATGCGGTGATGCTGGAGGATGCGGCGAAAGGTCTAGAACCCCAAACCCGTAAGCTGTTTGAAGTTTGCCGAATGCGCGGCATTCCAATTTTCACCTTCTTCAACAAGCTCGATCGCCCCGGACGGGATCCGTTTGAGCTGATGGACGAAATTGAGAAAGAGCTTGGGCTGAAAACCTATGCAGTGAACTGGCCCATCGGCATGGGCGATCGCTTCAAAGGCGTGTTCGATCGACGGGAGCGCAAGATTCACCTGTTTGAGCGATCGGCGCACGGCAGCCGTGAGGCAATAGATACGGTTGTAGATCTGGGTGATCCGCGTATTGAGGATCTGTTGGAAACTGATTTGTACTACAAGCTGAAGGAAGACCTGGAACTGCTAGAAATGGCGGGCACAGAGTTTGACCTGGAGGAGATTCACGCAGGCGAACTCACTCCGGTATTTTTCGGCAGCGCGATGACCAACTTTGGGGTAGAGCTGTTTCTCAACTCCTTCTTGGACTATGCCTTGAGGCCCGGTTCGCGCCGCAGTACATTGGGCGAAGTGCAGCCGACCGAGCCAGAATTTACCGGGTTTGTATTCAAGCTTCAGGCGAATATGGACCCGCGCCACCGCGATCGCATTGCCTTTATTCGTGTCTGCTCTGGCAAGTTTGAGAAAGATATGGTCGTGAGCCATGCGCGATCGGGCAAAACGGTGCGGTTGTCTCACCCGCAAAAGCTGTTTGGGCAGGATCGAGAGTCGCTGATGGAAGCGTATCCGGGCGATGTGATTGGTCTGAACAATCCGGGCGTGTTCGCGATCGGCGATACAATCTACAGCGGTCAGCGACTAGAGTTTGACGGCATCCCAATGTTCTCGCCGGAGCTGTTTGCTTATCTCAAGAACCCGAACCCGTCGAAGTTTAAGCAATTCCGCAAAGGGGTGAGCGAACTGCGGGAAGAAGGCGCGGTGCAGATTATGTACTCAGTAGACGAGGCAAAGCGCGATCCGATTTTGGCGGCAGTGGGACAGCTTCAGTTTGAAGTGGTGCAGTTTCGTCTGCAAAACGAGTATGGCGTTGAAACCCTTCTGGAACCGTTGGGCTTTAGCGTGGCGCGATGGGTTGAGGGCGGTTGGGAGGCACTGAATAAGGTTGGTCGCCTATTCAATACGGCAGCTGCAAAAGATAGCTGGGGTCGTCCTGTCTTGCTGTTCCGCAACGAGTGGAACTGTCAGCAAGTCGAAGGCGACCACCCGGAGCTGAAGCTGAGAAAAGTTGCGCCTGTGGTTTCGGGGCAAGAGCCGGAATCGATTTAAGGGAGTTGGGGCGATTGCGGCTGGCTATGATTGTTCTCAGTGACTAATCTCTCTTCCCGCCGATCGCCTTTCTGCCTAATTAAAGATTCGTTGCGGTAAAAGCTTCGGCTAATCTTGCAGCATCAGCAAGAATGCGGGAGTGACCTATGCGCGAAGAGATGCACTCAGACGCTCGCGATCCGGGCGAGTTTACAGGCAATATGCCTCCTGATTTGGAAGACGAGGCAACCGAAGAAATTATTTACGATGATGATGTTCCTCAGGGGCTTACAGAGTCGTATGGGACGGGCGTTCAAGAGCTGCCAGGACTGAACATTGGCGGACGCACCATGAACGATCGCCGTAACGGAACTCCTGAGGACTATGAGCAGGTTGTAGGCGGCGATATTGACTCTGATCCTTATCAAGCCAGCACGGTTGGCGATGAATCGGTGGGCGGCACAGTGAACACGCCCGATATGGATATCGTGGACGAAATTGGCGCAGCGGTGGGGCTGGAAATGGACGATCGTGCCTTTCTGCGAACCGAAGACATTCTGGAGCAGCGTGACGATCGCCGCTGGGAGCTTGACCCCGAATCCTCTGAAGATTACGGTGTGCGGCGGCAAGACCGGGAAGAAGTATAGTGATGCAAAGCAGTCTCCTTGTTCAGAAATAGGAGTTGCCCGGAGAAGCATTGAACCCGATTTAAAACTTGAATTCCGGATCGAGACGCTGTAGAAGTTTGGCCTATCCTCAGCATTGGAGTAGTGATAAAAACATGCGACTTCCACCCGCTGTATTGGGGATAGCAGACGTACCACAGCCCACCGCTTTCGTAAGTGGTTCCCATCAGTCGGAATCAATGGTCTCCTAAATTATTGCCTCCTAAATCAACTGCCTCCTGAATCAACAGTGGAGCCTGAGCCAGTGCAGAACTTTCGTAGGGGACGCACTGGTTTTTAGCGAGATGAATCATTTCACACAAGCAATCTGTGTGACAACATCAATTATCTGTTCCCCTTTCGGCGGTTCGTCTGAAACTGGGTAATGCACGATCGCTGGACAAGACCTCACCTTATCAATTAAGCGATCGACCCCACTCGTGATAGCAAACCATCCTTGCAGTAATCGGTTAGGAAGGGCGATCGATCGCCGTCTTTTGTCCACAGAATTGGGAAAAAACTTTCGTCCATGGTGGTGTCGTTGACCCGCTTATAGCGTCCATAGATGTAGCCTGCTTTGTTTGTGGGATGGAACTGCGCGTTAGAGGGAAGCGTATGCAGTCCAATGCTGTGAAACACGCCTTCGGTGCGGGTCGTTTTACATAAGCCGTGCCAGGTGCGTCCGGTATGAAAGGCGCAGCCACCTGCAGGAACTTCCACGAAAACCAGTTCTGGTTCTGTCACGCCTGCATTTTCTGCTGCCTGCAACATTGCCCAGCGATAGTCCTTTGTGGGGGCATGGAATTCGCCTTCCACGTTCACCAGATCCCATTTGTGGGAGCCTCTGGCATAGACCAGGGTTCCATCTGCGGGAGTGGCATCGTTGAGCGCGATCCAGCAGGTCACCATTGCAGGAGGATTTAGATAATCAATATATGCTCCGTCCTGGTGTAGCGCAATTTCCTTTGCACCCGGCGGCTTCATCCATAGACTGTCTTGTCCAATTCTGGCTCCATCCCAGCCCGCCAGCGTTGCTGACAGTCGCCCAATTTCCGCCGACAGTACCAGACTAGCGATCGTCAAATCACACTTCCAGCCATTACAGATTTCCCGCGTGATATCCGGCAAACTTAGCCCTGGTCGCCAGTGCCACTCATCGGGATAAATGCCTGTCTCAAACTGACCGTGAAACAGTGGCTCTATGCGATCGACTAACTGCTGAGCAAAATCCGGCGGCAGAAAGTTTTCCAGAATTAAAAATCCGTCTTCCTGAAACTGCTGGATCTGCGCCTCGGTAAGTTGAATGGGTTGGTAAGTCATCGTTTTTGCTGGCGTGAGGGTGAAGAGAAACGAATAAGGCGATCAGACAGGGTTGGGTGATGCGATCGAATGCTGAACGCGACTGGATGAGAGGTTGTTTAAACGACCGCCCTGTTCCGAACCACCCCCCTAGCCCCCTATCTTGAGGGACACTAAGCCAATCACGCTCACACTCAAAGTTTCCCTTGCTCTTTTAGAGCGGCAAGTCAAAAGTTGGGGAATTGAGGGGGCAATGTAGGAGATAGGCTACTTTTCAAGCAACCTCTCAAAAATAAAGTTCACCACGATCTTTACTGAAAATCCTTACTTGTTATAATAAGCTCACTCGTCCGAGAAAGTGTATTTCTGGCTACGTCCCACGACACTTTTTAAGTATTGTTTTTAAGTATTATTTATCTTTGTCGATCAATTTCATCGAGCATATCCATCGTCTGATTGCTTGAGTTTTTTTCGCTATCTTCTAAATTCTTGATTTTGATTAAGTTCATCGCGATTTGATATTTATTCAGTTCACGTTTCAATTCTCCTATTCTTCAACAATTCATGACATCTCAAACCTTAACCACTGTTGAAGCAGGCTATTTGCATATTATCGCTAGCGACTTTGATGCCCGTCCTATGACTAATGTAAACCAGGGAGTGCGATCGGGCTATGAGCCAGATTTGGTAAGGCTTGTGTGCGCTCGACTGGCCTTGGAACCTGTGTGGCATAATTTACCCATGAATGAGTTTTATAGCCGTGCCCAGAGCGGTAAATATGACGTGGTCTGGTTTAATCAGGCAATCACCGAAGAGCGACAGGAGTGGGTCGATTTTACCCGTCCTTATGGTTTGTTTGATGAAGCAGTTTTAGTGCGATCGAACAGCGCAATTCATACGATCGCAGACCTGGCTGGATTAAAAGTGGGCGGCTTGGCAGACAGCACCAATATTGCCCTGGTTGAGACTTTCTCTGACGCGATCGCTGTTCCCTTTCCCGGCAGCGACAAAGTGCTTCCCGAAATGCTAGCGGCACTGCGATCGGGTGAAATTGACGCAGTAATTGATGATGAACTGGTGCTAATTGTCCCCGCGGAGGAAGACCGTTCTCTGCGCGTTGCGTTTACGCTGCCGACTCAGGTTCCGTTTGGGATTGGCGTTAGAAAAGGACAAATTGCGCTGCGGGATGCCCTCAATGAAACGCTGGAGGCTCTAATGGCAGATGGCACTATGGCACAGCTCTGGACAAAGTGGATTCCCTGGAAACCGTTTCCGTTTGGTCAATAACGATTTGATCAATGATGATTTGGTCAATGACGATCGCAGGAACAGGGAGAAAGAAATCTAAAACTCGTATTGTGAGATACAAACTTGTTATAACAATTTGAGTTTAGTAGACACCAGAGGAACGGTTCAACTTTAGATTCGCAAAACTTCGCAACACTTCTCAACCAATACGCTTTAACTACGCTCTAACAATAGGGGGGAGGACGATCGGTGACAGGCATTTTAACAAAGCTTGAGACATTAACCGACGTGGAAGCATACGTTTCTGCGGATGGACGAGATGAGCAGGTTCAACAGGTTCGCGCCAAAATTGATCAGCTTGGCATTCAATACATTTACTACCAGTTTATTTCCGTCACGGGGCGCGTTGTGGGTAAAGGTGTTCCCGCCGATCACTGGGAATCGATCGCCGCAAAAGGCATTCAGTTGGTTTACGGCTCTACGGCAAATCTGTTTCTCGATCGCTATCGCAACTACATTGGCTATGGTCCTGAAGCGGCTGAACTGGTTGCCATTCCCGACCCGGAAACCTTTTGTCAGTTGCCTTGGGATAAGCGAGTGGCGCGGGTGTACTGCGTTTGTTTTCGCAACCGGGAAGAAGAAGTTGATCCGGGCGCATTCCTCACCTCCGACTGTCGCGGCAACCTGAAGCGTATTCACGCTCAATTTCAAACCGAACACGGGCTGCATTTACGACACGGCTGCGAACCCGAAATGATGTGGCTGAAAAAAGGCGCAGACGGTCAACCGGTGGGCGGCGTGACGAAGCCAAACTGCTATCACATCGATCAGTTTGAAGAACTGCGTCCGGTGTTTTTGCGCGTGATTGAATACGGCCGGGCAATGGGTCTGGATATGATCCAGGGCGACCACGAAGACGCACCCGGACAGCTCGAACTGAATTTCACCTACGACGATGCGCTGCGGACGTGCGATCGCCTCACCACGTATCGCCAGATCTGCGCCCAGGTTGCCCGCGAGTTCAATCTGATTGCCTGCTTTATGTCGAAGCCGTTTATGGGCGTGTCTGCTTCTGGCTGTCATCACAATCTTTCCCTCTGGCGCGATGGCGAAGAAACGCTGAATCCGTTCGGCATGGAAGACCTGCCCGGAATGCCCGAAAACTTCACCTACCGCAAAGGCGGCGAAAATACCTTTATGCCCGTTCCGGAAGGCTCGAAGCGAATACCGGGGCCGACCGGGCTGCACTGTATCGGCGGCGTGATCGAACATTTGGGCGCCCTCACGGCGATCGGCTGTTCGACAGTGAATTCCTATCGACGGCTGTGGGATACCGGGCTTTGGGCACCCGTTTACTCCGACTGGGGTTATCAGAATCGCACCTGTGGCCTGCGGGTTTCAGCTCCCGGTCGGTTTGAGTATCGCGCTGTTGATTCGATGGTCAATCCTTATCTGATGGCATCTGCGCTCCTGAAGGCGTTCGACGACGGCATCAAGCGCAACCTCGACCCCGGCGAACCAGAACAGCGCAATCTCTATGAGGCAATGGAAGCCGGAAAGCAGGTGAAAAAGCTGCCGATGTCCCTGGGGGAAGCCCTCGATCGCCTGGAAGCCGATGAGGTCATTCGTGCTGCAATGCCTGGAGAAATGTATCCGCTCTATGCCTGGTACAAGCGCGACGAGTGGGAAAGATTCCTGGCAACCACCAGCAATTGGGATATGGAAACCTATCTCGACTGTTTGCCCTAAACCCTAACGAACGCTGCTCAACGGCCAGAATCCAGAATAAGGCCAGAATAAACAGTTGGGCGGCAACGGGACGGTAGCGTATGGCAATGCCTCAAAATTACGTCCCCATGCAAAACGAGCCAGTAACTCGCGAGTGCAAGCCTGGCTGCTAACTTTACACGTTTTGGTGGTTGATTTTAGGTTGTGGGATTTAAAAGGGAATTTCGTCGTAGTCTACCGGGTCAGCAGCAGGTGCAGCGTATGCAGGGGGTTTGCTCGATTCTGCTTTTGCCGATTTGCCGATCGCTGGCTTGACGGTGGGAGTGGGCGCAGCAGGGGTGGCTTTAGGGGTTGATGCAGCAGGGGCACTGGGGGCACTGGCAACGGTGGTTAGGGTAGCATCTGCGTTGACGTGATGAATGCGCTGCGCGGTGAGTTCTGCCCGCTTTTCTTTGAAGCCTTCCTGACGATCGATTGTATTCATGTTGAGTCGCCCTTCAACGATGATGCGATCGCCCTGGTGATAGCGTTCCTGGATTTCCTGCGCCAGGTTACCCCAGCCGACCACTTTCAGCTTTGAGGGCGGGTCGTCGTCACGCAGCCCGGGGAACTGCACCCACATTTCGGCGATCGGTGTTTGGTTATCCGGGGTGTAGCGCAGTTGCGGGTCTTGGGTCACTTCTCCCATCAAAATGCAGCTATTCATAGGTCAGCAGGCTCCTGACTGTACAAATGTATTACTTTGGGTTACTATCTTACTTTAAACCAGGAGAATGGGGATTGGTATAGAAAAATCAAGGTTAGATAAGTTTGTTCATCCAAGCCTGCGCCCCGAGCCTGTGCCAAGCCAGACATCTCTGCATTGCCCCTTGGTTTCCTGGTTCTGCTCTCCTCGATTCGCTTCCTATTCGGATAAATCCATCAGGTCAACCGGGCGATCGTCGTGACTATGCGCCTGATCAACAAACTCCTGCACGTAGGCACGATATTCCCGCAAGGTTTCATCGACCCAGTTGCGATCGAAGCTATCGGCATAAAGATGCACCACGGGTTCTCCGGCATCGGGCAGCAGCAGCACCCAGCTATCGCGATCGGGGCTAAAAATTTTCACGCCGTCGGTCAAATCGAGCGGGCTGGAGGAGCGGGTTTCAACCAGATGCCGCATCAAGGCTCCTTTAGCTGCCCAGGGACAGCGTACGGTGAGCGATCGGTGACAAACGCGCGGCAGCTCTGCCCGAATTTGTCCCAGAGTGCGGGGGGTGCGGTAGGCGTCTTGCTGCTGAAGCGAGAGCAGTTCGAGCAGCTTGGCAATGCAAAACATGGCATCAAAGCCGGGGTGCATTTGCGGGAAAATAAACCCGGTGTCGCCGCTGCCGCCCAGTACCACGTTCGGATTCGTGTGGCAGGCTTCCATCAGCGCAGTTGGGTTAGCTTTGGTGCGAATCACTTTGCCATCATGACGGCGGGCAATTTGCTCGACTACGCTGGAGGCACTCACCGGAACCACAACAACGCTGCGTGGGTGATCCATCAGCATCAGGTGAACCATCAGGGCAGTTAGCATTTCGCCGTGAATCGTGTTGCCAGATTCATCGACTAGAATGAGCTGTTCGCCGTTAGCAGAAACCTGAACGCCTAGATTCCCTTTCAAGGCTTCTACCACATGACCGAGCTGGCTGAGCAACGCTTCGCGATCGGCAGTCGATGGAACCGTATGGCTAAGGCTGGCATTCAGCACCACCGCATCGCAGCCAAACTTACCCAGAATTTGCGGCAGCACGGCTCCGGTCACGGCATACACATAGTCGATCACGATTTTGTAATTGCCATTTCGCATCGCCTCGGCATTCAGCATTCGCTCGAAGCAAGCACTATAAATTTCGGTGGTTTGCGTCACAGTGGCAACGTTGCCAATTTCCTGAATCTGCGCCCGCCGAAAGTCTTCTTTGAAGTATGCGCCTTCGATCTTCTTTTCTCGCGCTTTGGAGAGGTTAATGCCCTTATTGTCAAAAAACTCGATCAAAATATGATCCGATCGCTCAGGATGCATCCGGACATGAATGCCTCCGGCAACCGCCAGCGTGGGAGTCACCGTTCGCGCAACCGGAATTGCCGTGGCTTCCAAATTTTGCACATTCACCCCGACTGACATTAATCCTGCAATGAGCGATCGCGACACCATGCGCGAAATCGGACGCTGATCGCGAGAGACAATCACCTGCGAACCGGGCTTCAGCGTGGAACCAAAGGCAGCTCCTAATCGCACCGCAAACTCTGGGGTGATATCGACATTTGCCTGACCAGAAACGCCCCGCTGTCCGAATAAGTTGCGGTGGGCTGCGTGTCCCCAAATCAGATTCATGTTCAGGGTTGCGCCCGGTTCGATTCGTTTGCTGGGCCAGATACGAACATTTGGACTCACGAGCGATTCTTCGCCCACCGTGGAAAGTGAGCCAACCACTGCACCCTCTAAAACGTTTGCCCGCCGATCGATCCGGGTTCCCCGTGCCGCGACACAAGCCCGGAGCTGCGCCTCTTCGCCCACAATCACGCCATTCCAGATGATCGGACGCTTCAGGTTGGCATCGTTACCAATGATCGAGTTATCGCCAATCACGGTTCCGGCAGAGATCTGCACCCGTGCCCCGATGCGGCAGTGATGTCCGATTAAAACGGGCGACTCCAGCCGTGCCGAGGGATCGATATGGGTGTTTTGTCCGACCCAGATTCCGGGCGATCGTTCCGGGTAGTCTAATTCCAGCTTCACCTCTTGGTTGAGCGCGGCATATTGCGCCTGACGGTAAGCGTCCAGATGTCCGACATCGCACCAGTATCCTTCTGCCACAAAGCCATACATCGGCTCGCCTTTCTCCAGCAGCAGCGGGAACAGGTCTTTAGAAAAATCGGTTTCCTGGTTGGGCGGCAGGTAGTCTAAAACTTCCGGCTCCAGAATGTAGGTTCCGGTATTCACCGTGTCTGAAAAAATTTCGCTGCTAGAAGGTTTCTCCAGGAATCGCTGAATCCGGTGCTGTCCGTCGGTGATCACCACGCCAAATTCGCTCGGGTTCGGCACACTAGTGAGAATTAGCGTTGCTTTCGATCGCCGTTCTTTGTGGAACTGAATCGCTGCCGTCAGGTCAAAGTCGGTAATACAGTCGCCGCTGATCACCAGGAATGTTTCGTCTAAAAGCTCTGCGACGTTTTTAACGCAGCCTGCCGTGCCCAGGGGCTGATCTTCCTCGACTGCGTAGGTCATCTGTACCCCAAACTCACTGCCGTCCTGAAAATAGTCGCGCATGACATCAGGCAAATAGTGCAGCGTCGCAATAATCTCGGTAATGCGATGACGGCGCAGCAGATTCACAATATGTTGGGCGATCGGACGATTCAGCACCGGAACCATTGGCTTGGGCAGGTCACAGGTCAATGGTCTCAGCCGGGTTCCTGACCCCCCTGCCATCAGCACTGCTCTCATACTTCCCTCCTTGAATTTCGCCGACTCGGTAAGGCATGGCTAACGCGATTAGCTACTGCATCGAGCTTTTTTTAGTCTCCTACAGTCCATCGGGGTTGGGGTGTCCGTCAGGAGAGATTCTAAAGTGTGCGCAACAATTGTTAATAGTTAACGAAGGCAAAACTAGATAATTGCGAAGCCGTCGCAACCTATAGCAGGAGTTCAGGTTGCTAATTTACACTTGAAGGAAAGCTTTAGGTTCAAAGAAGGCTAAATCAATGCTAAATGTTCTGGTTTTCTTGGCGATCGGGGTTTATGTGGGCGGTGTAATTAAGTTCTGGAGAGGGTTCCACCGTACTAATTTTAGCAGTGGAAGACTGTACCTGGCGCTACTGTGGCCCCTGCTGATTTTGGGCAATCCCTCTTATCGACAAAACTTCCGCCGTGCTTTGAGAGGCTAGTTTTTTCTGACAAAACGCATTCATTGACCTGTTTTTCCCAGTGTGAATCTTCCTTGATCGAAGGATGAGGAGGCTTGAAGTGTGGCAAATTCCCTACATTGCCCTCTCTATTTCCCTTTGGCTCCTCATTAGGGGGCTTTGAGACCATTATTATCCTGAAGGGCACAGCAACAAGGCATGGCAAAAGAGAAAGGCAAAACGGCGGGTAGTGGACTGGGCGATATTCTGGGCAAGCCATCGGGTGATTGGCAGCCTCAAATCGAGGCAGTGATGCTGCGGTTTAACCGGGAATATCGACGGGAAGCGATCGATCTACCGCCAGAAGTGGAAGAAATGCCGATTTTTCGAGAGTGGGCAACCGGACAGCTCACAAGTCGGCTCAATTCGCCTTTTTGGGAAATTGCCAAGCCACAAAAATCACAAAAATGCCTGGATATCGGCTGTGGTGTCAGCTTTTTGATTTATCCCTGGCGCGACTGGGACGCTTATTTTTATGGGCAGGATGTCAGCACCGAAGCACAAGATATTCTCAACACACGCGGACCCCAACTCAACTCGAAGCTGTTTAAGGGCGTGCAGTTGGGCGGAGCCGATCAACTCAAATACGACCCTGCTTTCTTTGATCTGGTGATCGCCACTGGGTTTAGCTGCTATTACCCGATCGCCTACTGGCAGCAGGTTCTCACTGCTGTAAAGCGAGTGCTGAAGCCTACCGGGTTTTGTGTCTTCGATGTGCTAATTCCTGATACGCCGATCGCCGAAAACTGGGCAATCCTGGAAACCTACCTGGGCGCAGAAGTCTTCCTCGAATCGCTAGACGGCTGGAAAAAGGCGATCGAATCCACGGGCGCAAAGATTGTGAAAACGCAGCCGGGAGAAGTGTTTCAGATGTATAAGGTGAAATTTACCTGAGGATATTTGAGTCGTGTAAGCGGTGCGACATTGCCCCCTCAATTTCCCAACTTTTGACTTACTGCTCTATAAAGAGCGAGGGGGAACTTGCAGCCTTCAGGAGAGTTAGATTCCTCCCAGAATTGACCTGCTAAAGGAAGCGGCTCAGCGTGAGCTAGTCAATCCATTGAATCTTGCCCATTGCCTCTGAGACTTGCTGAAGTTCTATGCCGGGAAAAGTGACGATCGGGCGATCGAGGGTTGGCACTCCTGCGAGAAACGCACCGTTCAGCAGCAAGACAGTTTCGGGGTTGAGTTTTCCAGTGGGCTGAAGCCCCATTTGGGTCTGAAAGCTGCGAGTCGCGGTCTGAAGAGCATCGGGCATAACGGATTCAGACTGCGCCAGGTAGCCCAACTGCATGAGGTAACGCGCTGCATCCCCTGGCACTAAGACGGTGTCGCCCGGACGCAGAATCGGAACATACTGTTTACGCCAGATTTGCTCAAACTTGGCTCTGGGCAGGCGGAGGATTTTGCCGCGGTCGGGGTCGGCGATCGTTGCCGTATCTTCATCCATTGCGAGTAGCCCGACGGCATGAGGAGCTTTACCCCGTCGCAGTTCGAGCCAGGTTGCCAGCACACCGGGACGGTTGATTTGCCGCATTTGCTCCCAGGTAGGCGTTAGCTCAATTCCGTCGAGGTTCATCTGTTGCAGTGCACCCACCAATTGAGGCATCGAGGTCCCCAGAGAGCTGGTTCCGGCAAGCTGCGCGACGCTCGATTCAGTTGCCTCGATGTTCCAGAGCCGCAAGACAGATGCCAGAGCTGCCGGGGCACAGCTACTATCCGAGGTCTGGCGAAAGATGCCGTTCGGCTGCAAATTGTTTTCTAAAGAACTGTAGATTGGGGCGAGAAAGTACCGCTCGGAAGAATGAAATGCCATTAACCCCAGCAGCCCTAGCAGCGCAACCACGACTACCTGAAGCCGAGCGGTTCGCCAGCTCACGACAAATGCTAGCCCGCAAAACCCGACGAGAATCACGCGCATTGCCGTCCAGGTAAACTGCATTCCCGAAACGCGCCATTCGATCGGGAGTGCCTGCACCTGAGACAGGTAGGACACCAGCACCAGTAGCCCGATGTAGACCCCCAGGAAGGTCAGCGACAGCCAGTTTCTACCTTGAAACAGATTATCTGCCGTTGCCCCTCGCCGCAGCAGTACGCGCCCAAATCGCACTCCGCCTAAAAAGCCCAGCCCACTCAGTAATACGGTGACAACCTGTTCCACAATCCTTTCTCGTTCACGGTGTTTTGTACCTCGCCTGTTTTCCACTGTATGCGTTCTGTTGAAGCTTTGCTAAAACGAGGCATGTTCCAGGAGGGGTTTGGGCAGTCGCAGAGATTCGACATCGCCCCCTAAATTTCCTGGCGCCGTCCGATCGAGATTCCCTTGTCAGATCTGCTCGAAAGGCGATCGAATCCTGATCTGGGGTTAACCCGATCCAGACTAAAGTTGTCTTTCTATCAGAAAATCGCTCACCATAGGGGAGAGTTTAGCGGTTGGTGAGTTCAGAATCATGACACTTGATTTTTTGTTTAACGCAGCAAACTTGTTTGCCCTGCCCTTCTGGTTTTTGATGATCGTGCTGCCGAACTGGGGCATAACACGCAAAGTCATGGGGTCAGTGCTGCCGTTTGTCGCGCTGGCTGGACTCTATATCTATTTGTTTGCCAATAGCCTCGACCCGGAATCAGCACAGGCGTTTTCTAATCCGCAGCTTGCCGATCTTGCTCGCTTGTTTGCCGATGAGCGAGTCACGGCGACCGGATGGATTCATTTTCTTGTGATGGATTTGTTTGTGGGTCGCTGGATCTACTGGGAGGGTCAGCGAACCGGAGTCTGGACGACCCATTCTCTGCTATCCTGCTTGTTTGCGGGTCCGATCGGCTTACTGTCTCATTTAGCAACTCAGGGATTTCGCCAAACCTTTTTAACCCGCCCTGCGTCTACGGCGGAAGAACCAAGCAGTTCGACTGCGTCTGGAGCAATGTCCAATTCTCCGGCAGAGCCGTCTTAAACGAAGTAAAGGATTGCTATGACGAATTCACTCGATCGCAAGCCCAAGTCCGCGATCAGTCAGTGGCGCGTTCAAAAAGGCGATGATCCAGCGTGGCTCTGGTGGCTCGTTGCCGGCAGCTCGATCGCCACTCACGTCCTGCTGTTGAATCTGACGCTTTCCTTCAGCAGCCGTCTATCTAGCCCGTTGTCCAGCAGCAATCCGATTGCGATCGATCTGATTGAGCTAACGCCCGATAAACCTGCTGCAAATCCTCCTGCCAAACCTGCAACGGCGACTCCTGCCGCAGCTTCCCCAGCGAATCCCGCACCTGTCGCAAACCCGTCTGCTTCTGCTCCTGCCCCAACCGCCGCGAATTCTCCTCGCTACACGCCTCCTGCGCCGACTGGTGATATTGCCTTTGCCCCATCTGTTCCACCCATTCCATCCGCCCCGATTCCGCCCGTTTCAGCACCGACTCCCACGACTACTCTTCCTCCGTCCATCCCCGCTCAGACTTCCGCACCGCTTCCCCAGCTTGAGCCTGCACCCCTGCCGCCGAGTTCTCCCGCGATTGCTCCGGAGTTCCCCCCAGGGGTAACAGACAACCCTTTCCCTGAGCGAGATCCTTCCCCGATTCCAGAATCAACTATGCCCGATTCGGCTTTACCCGCGTCTCCACCTGCTGATTCCCCAGTGGAAGGCGAATCTATCCCAAATTCTGAATCGGCTGCTGCGCCTGTTCCACCCACTTCTCCCCAAGTTGTCACGCTGCCAATCGAGATCCCTGTTCCTGATGTAAGCGAAACGCTGCCAGTTCCATCGCCGTCTGTGGCGCAATTAGAACAGGTTGAAACTCCACAGCAAGCAGTTCCGGTAATGCTCACAGCAAGCGTGATCCCGGCTGAACCCGCATCCGACGCGAACGCACTTCCCGAGACGATCGCCCGTCCGCTTCAGGACTCTGAAACCTTTGCTGCCGACCCCCGCAGCTCACCCTGCCTGATTACCCCTGAAGTCATTCCCTATCTAGGCGAAACTGTTGCTGTCCAAGTCACCACTAACGAAGCAGGACAGGCAACTGATGCCAGCGTCCGCCAGCCCAGCAGCAGTCCCGTCTACGATGATCTTGCCGTCTGCATGGTCAAGCAATGGCAGTTTGAACCCGCCGTCTCTCAGGGAAACCCTGTGCCAAGCAATGCGCTTGTCGTCGCCGTTCGCATCCAATAACCCCATGCCCTCCCTCAACCACCCCATCCTGGAACAGAGCTTCGCCGTGATCGATCGTGAAATTGGCTCCCATTCCTTCACGCCTGCCGAGTATGCGATTGTTCGTCGTGTAATTCACAGCACGGCAGATTTTGAGTTTAAGGAGCTGATTCGCTTTAGTCCTGATGCGATCGCAGGTGCAGTGCAGGCTCTTCAGCAGGGCGTGCCGATCGTCGTTGATGTGAACATGGTGAAACAGGGGATTCTCAGCGTAGTTAATCGCACCTTTCAAAATCCGATCATGGTGGCAGTCGATCAGGCAGAGACCGCACTACCCGGAAAAACACGCACCGAAACAGGTCTCCTGTCCTGCTGGGAAGCAGTTCCTGGGGCAATCTATGCGATCGGCAATGCGCCCACGGCACTGTTGGCACTTTGCGAGCGAATTGGTGGCGATCGAATTGCGATGGCTCAGTCTGGCTCTGCCTCTCCCTTTGCAATGCCTCCGCTGGTGATCGGTGCGCCCGTGGGGTTTATCTCGGTCGTCGAGTCCAAAGCAGCTCTTGCCCAAACTCCTATTCCCCAGATTCGCGTAGAGGGGCGCAAGGGGGGGTCAGCGATCGCGGCGGCAATTCTCAACGCCCTGCTGATTCTGGCATGGGAAGCCACTTAGCCCCAAAAACAAAAAGTCCCCCAGAATCGGGGGATTAAGGGGCAGTGTAAGACATCCGCGATCAATCAAACATTCCTTCAGGAAGAAGGAACCAATCGCTTGCGGAGCGAATCTGCCCGTCGCTTTGCCGTTGAATTTTTCGGGTCAATCTTGAGCGCAGCTTCGTAGGTCTCAAGTGCCTGAGCGGTGAGCTGCTTTTTCTCGTAGGCAAATCCCAGATTGTTGAGCACCGTGGGATATTCGGACTGTCGCTCCAGTGCCTCTTTGTATTGCCGGATTGCCAGGTCATACTGCTCCTGAGCAGCATAGGCAAACCCCAGTGCGTTATAAATCAGGGCAGCGTTTTCTCCACCTTCCAAATCTTTTGCCTTCAGGGCTTTTTGGAACATGGCGATCGCCTGACTAAAGAGCCGCTTATCTAGATAAATACCGCCTAGCTCGTAATATTCCTTAGCGGTTCCCTTCTCCTTGGTGAGCTTGCGTTGAAGACGGGCGAACGTTCCCTCAGTGCGGCGCGATCTAAGGATTTGTCGAAAGAGAAACCAGCCTGCGACTGATAGCAGGGCTAACAGGACTGACAGATAGATAACCGGAAGCAAACTTGGGTCAATTGCCATTGCGAATACAGACTTGAACTCTTCCTTTCAGCCTACAACATCACGGAATTGGACGGAGGAGCCTGACTTGGTTCAACTTACACAAAAAAACAAGGGACGAAAGCCCCTTGCCGAAAAAGCGATGCTGTGAAGAATGATGAACCCGCAAAAACAATGAACTAGTCGCGGCTATTAATTGCAATCAGCAGACGCAGGATAAACACAAACAGGTTGATGTAGGTGAGATACATCGAAAGGGCAACGGAGAGATACTGCTGATCGCTGTAGCTACGCGGCAGGATATAAAAATCAACCACCGAAGCACCTACAAACAGCAAAACCCCTAGCCCAGAAATCCCAATTTCTAGCCAACTCGGCGTGAATATCCCAAAGAACGAAAACAGCAGTTGACCGAGAATTACCACAAACAGGGCAATGATCCCAATGCTGATGGTTTTCGAGAGTGCCAATCCATCTTGATCAGACAGGTTAGAGCCGATCGATCGTGCCCCAATAAACGTGACACCACAGCCCAGAGCGGCTGCCACGATGCCCATAATTCCAACCCCCTGCGTTCCCAGCGCGACAAAAATCAGTCCACTCAGGGTGTATCCAGAGAGCAAGCTATAGGCAGCCAGAAGTGGGAGCGCAACGCTGTTCTTGCCCTGCTGAGCGACGCTGGAAGCCACAAAGAAGAGAATCAGCTCGACAATTAATGCCCCGATGAAGGTCGGCATAAACAGGCTGGGATTGGAACTGATAACCCCCAAGCCACCGTATGCGCCCAGTGCGGTCAGAACTAGACCTGCACCTAAAAAAGGCAGTGCTTTAGAAATAACGTTTGGACCGACGATCGGCAGTCCTTTAGCCTCGCGCATCGCGCCGCGAAAATTGCTGGTGTTACTCATGACGCTTCTATTTCCTCAAGTCGATTCGTCAGAAAGTTAATTGACTGAACCACAGATTCACAGAATAAACTCACAGATTGGGTTCACAGGGTAGAGCAAAGCCCAAAAATCCGCTCTGCTTTGATTGTAGGTGATCGCTCCAATTGGGCATCGCGAGTCTAACCATTGGAATGGCTCTAATGCAG
>NZ_JACJOR010000044.1:0-5111 GCF_014695615.1 Leptolyngbya sp. FACHB-711 | reverse complement strand
CTTGATCGAACAGTAGCATTGCTTTTCAGGGGAGCAACGCGCTTAAAAACAGATCTATCGATCGACAATAAACGGTTCTGCCTTTAGGTCAGCACAATCATTAATTTGAACACGCAATATTAAGTGGAGAATGCAGTTTTACTTAAATTAAGGGGTAGTTAATGCAATCAAACCGAATTCGGCGGGCAGTCGGCACTTTTCCTAATCACGCTGCCGCAGAACGCGCACTGACTGAATTGAGAGACAGCGGCTTTCCGATGGACAAAGTATCTGTCGTTGCCAAGGATACACAGCATCACGATCGCATTGCAGGCGTTGAGACGAGCGATCGGGTGGGTAACAAAGCAGACGACGGAGCGAAAGCAGGCGCAGTCAGTGGTGGTGCATTGGGTGGACTCACGGGACTGCTCGTCGGGCTAGGCGTTCTGGCAATTCCCGGCATTGGACCTGTAATGCTGGCAGGTGCGGGCGCAACGGTATTGGCAACAGCACTGTCGGGAACTGCGATCGGCTCTCTAGCAGGTGGATTATTGGGCGCACTGGTTGGGCTGGGCATTCCCGAAGAACATGCTAGAGGCTACCACGATCGCGTAACTCGCGGCGAATATTTAGTCATGGTAGAAGGCAACGATACCGACCTCACTCGCGCCGAAGCCATTCTTTCGCATCGTGGGATTGAGGGCTGGGGAATTTATGATATCCCCGGCGCAGTGGCGCAGCCTGTTGAAACAAATGCAGCGTCTGTTGCCGCTGTCCGGCCTGCAACATCGGAAACTGTCGATCGTGCTCCGCACCGGGATGTAGCAGACACAGAAGCAATCCGGCTATACGAAGAACGGCTGCGGGTTGATAAAACGCGCCGCAAAGCAGGTGAAGTCACGATCAGCAAGCAGGTTGAAACCGAGACGACGAGAGTTACTGTACCGATCGAAAAAGAACGTGTCGTCGTTGAGCGCATTGCTTCTGACGAGATTGGTAAGGCTGTCGCTCCGGGTACGGCAAACTTCCAGGAGGGCGAAGTTTTACGGGTAGAAGTGTACGAAGAAACGCCCGACATTCGCAAAGAAACGATTGTGCGGGAAGAAGTTCATCTGCACAAAGCAGTCGATCACGAAATGGTGAAGGCTGAAGAAACGCTCCGCCGCGAAGAACTCGATGTGGATGTAAACGGCAATCCGATCATCAAGGGCGATCGCTTCTAATGTCTGAGTTCAAACCTGGAGCGAAAGTGAATCCCTTGCTTTGGTTTGCTTCAGGCTTGAATTTTCTATTCTTTGTCAACCCTTTCAAACTTCAACTTGCAATATCATGAAAAAACTCACTTCAACGCTCCTGGCGAGCTTTCTCATGCTGGGTGCAGTTGCCTGTAGCACAGCCAGAACCACTTCGAGTGCCCCCGATGCTGCTCAGCCTGAAGGCGATCTAACCAAGCAGACTGCGGAAGATAACCAGGGTGATGCAACTTCTGAACTACGCCGCCGACAGCTTAATGCTGACATTCAAGCGCGAGAACAACGCAACAATGTAGATGGCGGTGACGCGGTGAAAGCGGATACTGACCTTGCCAGCCAAGTGCGCTCAAAACTGGAGGCAAATCTGCCTGCGGCTGAAGTGACTGTCGAGGCGAAAGATGGAGTCGTCACCGTGGCGGGAACCGTGGTCGATCAAGAACAGTTCGACAAAATTGAGCCACTGACCAGAGAAATTAAAGGTGTTCAGGCAGTTGTCGTTGATGCAAACTTGAAGTCTGCCGCGGAGCCAGGAGCAGCTGCACCCGATGCAAGCGAGACAATTGATACTCATACCAATACTGATTCAAACTAGCGTTTATCGCGATCGTTGATGAGCATCACTTGATTGATGAAACCCTCTTACTTTCTTGGTAGGAGGGTTTTTTGATTACTAATGAGATGATTACTGATGAGATATTAATTTATCGATCGACATCATCACCCCTATCTGTTAACTAGACCGAATCGGAAATAAGAAGGAGAAGTTGAATAGGAAGAACAGTTCCACATATCGATGAAATCTAATTTATAACTGAAGAGCATAAAACTGAATAATTTCAGAATTAGCGATTCTGCTCTGTGCTAATTTTCTTTTTTTTATAAGCAATGCTTAAGTAGTTTTAGGTTCAGAAAACCGATAGAACTCTTCTTGCTAGAAAACATCCTAATTCCAAGCTCAACAAACCTAGCAAAGTACTGCTCACCCAGTAAAGAAAAGCAAACTGCCAGTTTCCTACCACCACTAGCTTTTCTATATCCAGAATATAAGTTGAGAAAGTGGTATATGACCCCAAAAAACCAACGGCAACAATAAGGCGTACATCCGGCGAAATGATATTTCGTGCGACTGCTATGCTGGTGAAGAAGCCCATAACAAACGCACCGGAAAGATTAATAAAAAGCGTTGCGATCGGAAAATTTATCCCCAACCCTTGATTGATGCCAAGCGAAAGATAGTAGCGACTCAACGCCCCAACAATCGCTCCCAATCCAACTGCAATTGGAATACGCAAGCGACCTTCAGGAGACCGCAAAATCGATCGCCCCGTTTGTTCTCGTCTCCGCAACCAGCCCATTCTAGTGACCTCCCCGATGCAGCGAATGGGCGATCATCATGCCAATTTCCAGACACACTCCTCCCACGATTGAGCTGCCCAGCCAGTAGAACAGAGCTTTCTTACGTTCTTTGTTCTGTAACAGCACAGAAGTATCAAGTGCGTAGGTCGAAAACGTGGTGTAGGAACCCAGAAATCCAGTTATCATTAAAAGCTGTAATTCTGGGGACAAAGTGACTTGATCGATCGCCAGGGTTGCCAAAAACCCCACTAGCAGCGAACCAGAAAGGTTAATAAAGAATGTACCAAATGGAAAGTGCGTTCCCAGACGTTGACTGAATAAAATCGTTAGATAATAGCGGCTTAGCGCACCTAGAACTGCACCCAAACTCACTGCAACAGGTGCACCGAGATTGAAATAATTTTGATTTGCAAGACTAAAATTAGCAGAACTCAATAAATTAAATAATAAAGCGACGGAAAGCTCTCCTGATGAGAGCATCGAGCCAGTGATCATAGGCTACTCCTGATAGCATTACTCCAAACGGAAAGTAGAAGCTATCATCCACTAGATCACCTGAGAATTACAAATCATTAGCAACAAATATAGCTGTTATCTGTTGCTGTCTCCTCATCGAAGGGCAGCTGGCAAGATTTGCGGCTACTGTTCAACGGCTACTGGTCAGTGGCTATTGTTCAACGGCTATTGTTTAGCAGCTATTGTTTAGCGGCTACTGCTTCAAGGTGACAGCACGGATTAAAACCAAATAGGATTAAAACCAAGCAATAAAGGGCAGTTGCCCCTGTATCTCTCATCTCAATCATCTGGCAGCAAAGCCTTTTGATGGGTGCCTTAACTCTGTGTCTTAATTCTGTGCCTTAATAGGGTGTTCCGCAAATTTGGCTTAGCTCGGCTTCGGTCGTGCCAAATCGCTGTTGCCGACAGAGAATCACCTGAGCAACTCGTTGGCGATTATAAAATTGGTGAGCAAACCAGCCAATCGGTAGCCATAGAACCGAACCGACCAACACACCAATCGTCAAACTTGATATTAAATCCTTGCGCCGAATCCGGTTCGTCTGGCGATCGGGGGCAACAGGTGCTTCTCTCATTACAGTTAGCCTCATTCATCTGCTTATCTATCAGCAAAGCAAATTTTTTCTCGCCCAACATCTCCCCATCTGCTTATATCCCAAGTTGGACAGGATGACTTGCGCGACGGTTGTTTCAGGCTATTCTGGTCTTGAGAAACGTTGACGGGAAAAAAAGCCATGCAAACTGTGGACGCTAAAAACAGCCCCCTTGCCGGACAGCCAGTTCCTCCCGATAAGGTGATGGATGTTGAGCAATTGCTAAGCCAGTATTACACCGTCCAGCCGGACGCAGGCAATCCGCTTCAGCAGGTCAGCTTCGGAACATCAGGACATCGGGGTACAGCCGCAAACGGCACATTCAACGAAGCCCATATTCTGGCAGTGTCGCAGGCAGTTGTGGAGTATCGGAAGCAGCAGGGCATCGATGGTCCGCTCTATATGGGCATGGATACCCACGCGCTCTCGGCTCCGGCTCAGAAAACTGCGCTCGAAGTGCTGGCAGCTCATGGGGTTGAAGTGCTGATTGCAGCAGGCGAAGGCAATGCTCAGTTTACGCCCACGCCCGTCGTCTCTCACGCCATCCTGAACTATAACAAAGGCAAAAATAGTCAGGGCAAAAACACTGGACTCTCAGACGGCATCATCATTACCCCTTCCCACAACCCGCCCACCGACGGAGGCTTTAAGTACAACCCGCCTACCGGAGGCCCGGCCGAGCCAGAAGCCACAAAATGGATTCAAAATCGGGCAAATGAACTGCTGGCAACCCAGAATCGCGATGTGCAGCGCATGGCATACGAAGCTGCTCTGCAAGCCAGTACGACCCACGCTTTCGACTACATTACGCCTTATGTGGCTGACCTGGAAAATATTGTGGATCTGGAAGCGATTCGATCGTCTGGCATTCGCATTGGGGCAGACCCCTTGGGCGGATCAAACGTTGCCTACTGGGAGCCGATCGCCGATCGCTATGGCTTAGATATTACGGTCGTTAATCCCAACGTCGATCCCACCTTTCGCTTCATGACGCTCGACTGGGACGGCAAGATCCGCATGGACTGTTCCTCGCCCTATGCAATGGCAAGCCTGGTGAAGCTCAAAGATGACTACGACATCGCCTTTGGCAATGACACCGACTCCGATCGCCACGGCATTGTCACCCGCAGTGTGGGCTTAATGAACCCGAACCATTTCCTCTCTGTTGCCATCTGGTATTTATTCACCCAGCGCAGCAACTGGTCTGCAAATAGCGCGATCGGCAAAACTCTGGTCAGCAGCAGCATGATCGATCGGGTGGCAAAAGAAATTGGACGGCAGGTCTGCGAAGTGCCCGTTGGCTTTAAGTGGTTTGTGTCTGGCTTGCTTGATGGCTCCTTTGGTTTCGGTGGTGAAGAAAGTGCCGGAGCCTCCTTCTTGCGGAAAGACGGCACAGTGTGGACGACCGACAAAG
>NZ_JACJOR010000439.1:0-1774 GCF_014695615.1 Leptolyngbya sp. FACHB-711 | reverse complement strand
ACTCCTGCTCTGCTGCAAACTGTCCATCACCGCGCTCCCAGTAAAATTCCGTCTGTCCGCCTACAGCAGCTCGAATGGGCAGGCGAACTAAAGATTCCCTTTACCACAGGCTTACTACTCGGCATCGGCGAAACCGAAGCAGACTGGGTCGAAACCCTGGAGACGATCGCCCAAATCCACGATCGCTATCGCCACATTCAAGAAGTGATCTTGCAACCTCACAGTCCCGGGCAGCAACAGTCCTGGCAGGGTAATGCCTTTGCGATCGAAACGCTACCGCAGGTCATTCAGCTTGCCCGCACCCTCCTGCCTCCAGAAATCACGCTGCAAATTCCGCCCAATCTAATTCCAACCTCGGCTCAGCTCATTGCCTGTCTGCAAGCAGGAGCACGCGACCTTGGCGGCATTGGTCCCAAAGATGAAGTCAATCCCAACTACCCTCATCCCCACGACGCAGCCCTGGCTGAAATGGTTCAGCAACACGGTTGGCAGCTCACTCCTCGCCTTCCCATTTATCCGCAGTACGACGATTGGCTTCCTCTCGCGTTAAGCACTCAGGTTCGCTCCTGGCGCAACCGGCTCAGTCAATTACTGCTTGATGGGCACCCGCTCCACCGCAGTCTCAAACCGCCCGTCCGCCCATAGTCGCAGGATGCGAAATCCTGGCATCTGATCGTCGATCGCAAAAGTCTCACTGTGCGGCTTGAACTGTACACAGGTCGAAGGCGTACCTAAATAAGTGACTCCTTGCCGCTGCCGCTCAAACACCTGATGAATGTGCCCAAACAGCACCAGCTTCACCTGCGGATGACGATCGATCACGGCTAGCAGATCGGCTGCGTTGCCCAGCCCAATCTCCCCCATCCAGGCAGACCCCACATCCAACACCGGATGATGCAGCGCCACAAACGCCGGAAGATCAGGATAACGCCGCAACGCCTCGTCCAATTCCTGTAAGCTTTCCTGAGACAACTCGCCCCCCACCTCTCCCGCTACCCGGGAATCGAGCAATACCCCATTCCAGCCAGCCTGCTGCAATGATTTTTCACGCCGAAAAGGAGCCTCGCTCAGCATTCGCATCATCAATTCTGGTCGATCGTGATTGCCCGGAATCCAATAAGTGGGAAGACCAAGCGGCGCAATCAACTCCCGCAAATGCTCATAGGATGCCAGCGTCTCATCCTGCGATACATCCCCGGTTAACAGCAAAACATCCGGCTGCCTGTGCTGCACTCGCTGAATGACTGCCTGAAGCGATCGAACAGTATTCACGCCTTTCAAAGCCTGATCCGAATTGGCAAAAAGATGGGTGTCGGTGATTTGGGCGATCGTTACGGCTTCCTGTGCCATTATTCCTCTACCGTCAAGCGCGACCATTCCATTTTGAAACAATTTTTAGCATATTTTCCTGAAGAGTAAAGTTGTTTTGCCTGGCAGGCTTCTAATAAAAGCAGCGAGATCTGATATACTGGCTTCTGAATCAATATGGCGGCATAGCCAAGTGGTAAGGCAGAGGTCTGCAAAACCTCCATCCCCCAGTTCGAATCTGGGTGCCGCCTTCAAGAATAGAAGAAGCAAATGTAGAGCGAAGGAATAAGTGTCCGTAGCGAAGGATTGAATGCCACAGCGAAGGATTTTATGTCACGATAGCGAAGAATTGCGGCTCATCCCATCTTTTGGTGATCCAGCAGTAGGGAGTACAAGCAAAAGCCTCTCAAACTAAGGGTTAGCGGCAATGTTTGAGGTTTAGAGCGTCTGAGAGCAACAAGATGAG
>NZ_JACJOR010000438.1:0-14559 GCF_014695615.1 Leptolyngbya sp. FACHB-711 | reverse complement strand
CTGCATCCGGGAGAATTTTTGGTGTTTAAGGACGATCAATATTTTCACTACACCTCCCCAGTGAAGGCGATCGGCTATGGACAAGGGACAAGAGATGTTTTTGTATTGACCTGCCCAGGGCTATTTCCACCGGATGAAGTATCAGAGGAAAGCAGGCTATGACAGTGCTTGATCTCAGTTGGATTCGCGCTCAGTTTCCCGCTTTGCGGCAACAGATCAACGGACACCCCGTTCTGTTTCTGGATGGACCTGGGGGCACTCAAGTTCCTCAGCGAGTCATTGATGCGATCACTAACTATCTCCTGACCGCGAATGCCAATCAGCATGGGGCATTTGCTACAAGTGTTTACACCGATGCTTTGGTGAACCAGGCGAGAGCTGCCGTGGCTGATTTCTTGGGTTGCGATGCGGGTGAAGTCGTGTTTGGAGCCAACATGACGACCCTTACCTTTGCCATCAGCCGTGCCATTGGGCGGTTGTTGCAAGCAGGGGATGAAATCGTGGTCACGCAACTTGATCATGATGCCAATGTCTCCCCCTGGCTGGCACTAAAAGAACGAGGCGTGATCGTTCGCACGGCAAATATTCATCTAGAAGACTGCACGCTGGATTTAGTCGATTTAGAACGGCAGATTACACCTCGAACCAAACTGGTGGCGATCGGCTATGCCTCGAATGCGGTAGGCACGATTAACAATGTGGCTCAGATTATCAAGCTGGCTCATGCTGTCGGTGCTGCGACCTTTGTGGATGCCGTTCACTATGCGCCCCACGGTTTAATCAATGTGCGATCGCTAGACTGCGATTTTCTGGTTTGCTCTGCCTACAAATTCTTCGGCCCCCATGTGGGAATCCTCTACGGCAAACGAGAACACTTGGCTCGGCTATATCCTTATAAAGTCTTGCCTGCGCCCAATGAAGTGCCCTGTCGCTGGGAAACGGGGACGCTGAACTTTGAGGGATTGGCTGGTGTCGTTGCTTGTATTGATTATTTAGCTGAACTGGGTCGCCGCATCATCTCCACTGCAACCGATCGCCGCCAGGCTTTGATGACCGCAATGGTTGCCATTCAAGAATATGAGCGATCGCTCTCCGACTCTCTGATTCCTCACCTGTTAGAGATTCCGGGTCTCACGCTTTATGGCATCCAGAACCCAGCCCATTTTGTCTGGCGAACTCCCACCATTGCCTTTCGCTTGGCAGGATATTCCCCGGCTGAACTGGCAGGAGCTTTGGGCGACCGAGGTATTTTCGCCTGGCACGGTCATTTCTATGCGTTGAATTTGATTCAGCACCTTGGACTGGAGGCAAGAGGAGGACTGCTGCGAATTGGCTGTACCCACTACAACACGCCAGAAGAAATTTATCGTCTGTTGCATACCCTGCACGAGTTGGCAGTGCATCCGGTTGCGGCATGAGGTTGGATCGATAAACAGGATTTGGCGTTGCTGAGTCAGGCGATGAATATGCCCCCCAACCCCAGGGGGGACTTTTGATCCCGTGTTCGATTCAGCAACGCCCTAAATTTTAAGCAAAGCATTTGCTCGCTACAGCAGTTGATATTCTGCTAGCGTGAAGGTATCGACTTGAATTGCAGCCTGACGAGCCGTTTCGGCAACACGAATGAACTGGGCATCGATCGCGGAAATGATTTCAGCCTCGGCTGCCGCATTCAATGCTGGATCGGAGAAAGGCGATTCGGAAGAATGAGCAGTAAACTGACCCTTGCGAATGGCAGTTTTCAGAGTTTTGGTCGCACTTTCTGCCTGGGTACAGAGTACAAAGGCTTGTTCCAAACGTCCCAATGCTTCGTCCGGGTGAGTGGGAAGGTAAATTCCGGCAGTCAGGCGATCGCGTTCCAAACCCGGTTTCTGGATTTGCTGAGCAATTTGGCTTCCCAAACGATCGAGAGGAGGCTGCCCCACGGGATTGAGCCGACAGCTCATTAGAACGATGGCGCGAACCATTGCGGGGATAGGCAGGTTGCTCCAGATCCCCTCGATCGCTTGCTGGATTTGCATCAGGCTGTATTGCAGAGACCAATCGACCAGGGGTAGGTCTTCGGGCTGTTGTCCTTCCGCCTCGAAACGCCGTAGGGTCGCAACGCTGAGGTATAGCCATGAGGCGATGTCAGCAAAGCGTGCAGTGATTTTTTCGTGACGTTTCAAACTGCCCCCAAAGCAGAGCAGCGCAAGGTCAGTGAGCAGGGCGAATTGGGCAGAAATCCAGGTGAGTTTGCGGTAGTAGCGAGCGGTGGGTCCGGGAATTGGAGAGCGGGCGATCGTCCCTCGCGAAAGACTTAAAAGCAATGTTCTAAAGATATTTCTGCAAACAAAACCGAGATGTTGCCACAGCAGGCGATCGAATGCTACGGGGTCATTTTCTTGAACGGCTTTGACTTCGGCATAGAGATAAGGATGGCAACGAATTACCCCCTGACCAAAGATCATTAGGGTGCGAGTGAGGATATTAGAGCCTTCAACGGTAATGGGAATCGGCATGGCACTGTAAACGTTCGCCAGCAGATTTCTCGGTCCCCGGCAAATTCCCGCACCACCCAGGATATCCATGCCATCGTTGACCAGTTTGCGAGCAAGTTCGGTGAACTGATATTTGGCGATCGCGGACGCCACCGACGGCTTTTCGCCCTGATCCACCGCAGCACAGGTATAAACGCGGGCAGCTTCCAGCAGATAGGTGATGCCTGCAATGCGAGCGAGCGGCTCCTCGATACCCTCAAATCGTCCGATCGACAAGCCAAACTGTTGCCTCACCGTCGCATGGGCACTGGTGACACGGGTGACGAATTTAGCGATGCCTGTGCAGCTCGCAGGAAAACTGATGCCCCGTCCTGCCGCCAGCGATTGCATCAGCATCTTCCAACCTTGCCCTGCCTGCTCGACACCACCAATAATTTGATCTACAGAAATAACAACGTCCTGTCCTTCGATCGGAGAGTTGTAGAAGGGAACGCCCATTGGGTCGTGGCGTTTACCGAGAATCACACCAGACGTGTTGGCGGGAACCAGGGCGCAGGTAATTCCAATATCAGGGCCTTTGCCTAGAAGGTTGTCGGGATCATGGAGTTTAAAGGCGAGTCCAATAAGAGTGGCGATCGCCCCCAACGTGATGTACCGTTTGCGGAAATTCAACCGCACGTAACACTTGCCATCCTCTCCCCGAAACACCGTGCCTTGAGAAGTAATGCTGGCAGCGTCAGAACCGGCGGTCGGTTCGGTCAGGGCAAAGCAGGGAATTTCTTCTCCCCGTGCCAGTCGCGGCAGGTAGTATTCCTTCTGGGCGGCAGTGCCGTAGTTGAGCAGCAGTTTAGCGGGTCCCAGCGAATTGGTCACACCCACGGTCGCGGTATAGATAAAAGAGCGAGAGGCGAGCTTCACCATAATCGTGCTGTAGTCGAGATTAGAGAAGCCCAATCCACCGTACTTTTGAGGAATGAGCATCCCCAAAAAGCCTTCCTGTTTGAGATAACGCCAGACCTCCGGCGGCAAGTCTTTGCGGCGATGAATCTCCCAATCGGTTGCCATGCGACAAACATTCTCTACAGGACCATCGAGAAACGCCTGAAGTGTGGGGCTTGCCTCTGGATAAGGCTGGTGCTGGATGCGCTGGAAGTTTGGTTGCCCAGAGAAAAACTCGCCCTCAATCCAAACAGTGCCCGCATCAATGGCAGCCCGCTCGGTTTCGGAGATTTGGGGCAGAAGTTGGAGCGATCGCACTCCCCGCAAAATCGGTGTGCTAATCAAAGCCCGTCGTAACAGAGGAACATTGAGAATGACTGCAACAATAGCCCAAACTCCCCATAGCCAGATCGGCGAAGCGAATGCAAAAAGAACAAGACTGAGGTAGATCGACCACAACCAGAGTGAAACACCCCAATATCCCAAAATGAACAGTAAAAAAACAGAAATGATGATTGTGAATGGCAATGAAATCATAGTTGTTTTCCCCAGATAAGGGCTATACCGATTCCCTGAAGTGAGATTACAGATCCGGTGGGGGCGGCTCGCGAATTGCCCTTATCTCTAAGCCGCCCTTGTCAATCTTCTGTAACCCTATGTTGAGGATTTGGTATTACTGTCACGACAGGGCATCTGCGCTGAAACGTTCAGACTTGGTGAAATCGCACCAATGGTCTGCTGTCACGCCATCAAATTCTCGAAAACGCCCGCAGCACCCATGCCGCCTCCAACGCACATTGTCACTAACCCGTAGCGCACCCCCCGGCGTTTCATTTCGTGCAGCAGGGTAGCAGTGAGTTTGGCTCCGGTGCAGCCCAGGGGATGTCCGAGGGCGATCGCCCCACCATTCACGTTGGTAATGTCTTCGTTCAAGCCTAGTTTGCGAATGACGGCGAGAGATTGAGCGGCAAACGCTTCGTTCAATTCAATCAAGCCGATGTCATTTAGCGTGAGTCCCACCTGTTCCAGGACTTTAGGAATGGCGACAACAGGACCAATGCCCATCATTTCGGGAGGAACACCCGCGACGGCAAATCCGAGCAAGCGTCCCAGCGGTTTTAAACCCAACGCTTCGACCTTGCGCTGACTGAGCAGGAGTGTGGCGGCTGCCCCGTCAGACATTTGCGATGCGTTACCTGCTGTCACACTGCCCCCGACCTTAAAGGCTGTCGGCAGTTGAGACAGGGCTTCCAGACTCGTATCGCGGCGCGGTCCCTCATCCTGAGATAAAACCATTTCGCTGGACTGCACCTGTCCCTCGTGATACTGGGTGGTTTGAACCGTGATCGGGACCAGTTCCTCGTCGAACCTGCCCGACTGGTTGGCGGCAATTGCCCGCTGATGCGATCGCAGCGCAAAGGCATCCTGGTCGGCACGAGAAACACCGTACTGTTGCGCTACATTTTCAGCGGTCAAACCCATCGTGGTGTAAACCTGAGGAGTGTTGTCAATCAGATCCGGATTGGGAGCAATCAGGTGTCCCCCCATTGGAATCAGGCTCATCGATTCAGCCCCTCCCGCCACGATCGCATCTGCCTGTCCCATCGCAATCGACTGGGATGCTAAGGCGATCGACTGTAGCCCAGAGGCACAGAAGCGGTTGACCGTGACGCCAGCCGCAGAATCGGGGAGTCCTGCGCGTTGAGCAACAATTCGTCCCAGGTTGAAGCCCTGCTCTGCTTCGGGAAAGGCACAGCCAAAAACCACGTCTTCGATATCCTTCGGCTCCACCCCTTCGACTGCATTCAGAGCACCTTCAACGGCGATCGCCCCCAGGTCATCTGGCCGCATATTTCGCAGCGTACCGCGAGGCGCTTTACCAACCGCAGTTCGTACACTACTGACGATATAAGCTGTTTCCATCATCTTCGCGTCCTCTTTGGAATCATCAAGGATTGGTTGAACGATTAATTTCTTAATGGCTTTTTCGTTTTAAGAATGTGAGCAATCCGTTCTTGAGTTTTGGGTTGCGCGAGGAGGGGCAAGAATGTTTCTCGCTCTAGCCGCAACAAATATTCTTCGGATACCTGCGTTGGAGCCGAGAGCATTCCTCCCGTCATCACATAGGCCAATCGTTCTGCCAGGTAGCGATCGTATTCGCTGGCGTACCCTGCTTGTTCAAACACGTAGGCGGCATGATCTAGCATTGCCTGTCCTGAGCGTCCTGCAACCAGGATGGCAGGCTGTCGGGGGGGAGGAAGATAACCGATGCGATCGAGGTGCAGGACTTCTGCTTTGGCAATGGCAAGGCGGCGATCGCCATTCATCACAATTCGAGCCGTGGGCGGCAAAAATCCTAGCTCTTTTGCTTCCTCCGCACTATTAGAAACTTTGGCAGTGGCGATCGTCTCGAAGGCGTTGTGAAGGAAAGGTTGAACATGTCCCGGTGTAGCGGTAGCTGCTCGTTCGCCTGCCCGTGCCACCATTCGCATAATGCCACCCGCACCGGGAATCAGTCCTACACTCAGCTCAACCAGACCGATATACGTCTCTGCGGCAGCAACCACCTGAGGACAAGCCATTACGAGTTCGCAGCCGCCCCCCAACACTCGCCCTTGAATTGCAGCAACGATCGGTTTAGGCGCGTAGTGGAGACGCTGAAGGGTAGACTGAAATTGTTCAATCAGTTGAGCGATCGCTGCTGGATTTGACTGCGCGAGCATTCCTATCTCGGCTAAATTTGCGCCTCCTGAGAAATTATCGCTCTCATTGCCGATCACGACTCCTTTAACGTTGTCATCACTTTCTAAAATTCGTAGCGTTTCGGTTAATCCCTCTATCACTTTAAAGCTCAGCGTATTGCCCTTCGATCGAAACTCGTACAGCAAAACGCCATCATCCAGATCGATTAATCCCGCTTCCGCGTTCTGCCAGACAACCCGTTTGGGGTCGCTTCGCAGCATGGATAGATTGATCTCATCGACGGGCGAAGGGATTGGGACATATTGACCTCTGGGCTGATTACTGGGCTGATACACCTGCCACTGTTGTGACGGCGAGATCTGGGGAACCGGGGCGGAAACTTGAGCATCGGATAACGGTGCTTTTTCGAGCTGATAAAAGCGATCGTTCCCTGCCTCCGCCATTTGGAGAACCCAATCTGGAATTGACTGGTGTGCTGTCTGCAGAGCGGTGAGTATCCGCTGGAAACCCAGCGCATCCCAGATTTCAAACACGCCCAGTTCCCAACCAAAGCCCCAGCGCATCGCCCGATCGGTTTCCAGGGGACTATCGGCAATTTCTGGAATGCGACGGGCACTGTACGTCAGGATGTTCAGGATGGTTTGGCGGAAGAAGTCTCCCGCACGGCTAGAATCGTCATACAGTGCCCGCAGGCGATCGTGCAGGTCAGGAATTTTGGCAATCGCTTTCAGGTTGTCCCCCAGGTTCATCGGTTGTGCAGGCTCATACGCCAGCGTCACCGGGTTGACGGAGAGAATTTGAGATTGCTGTTTCTTGTAAAATCCCTGTCCTGATTTCGCACCCAGCGTCCCCGTAGAAACCAGTTTTCGCAGAATCTCGGGAACCTGAAAGATTTCGCGGCTCTCGTCGTCTGGTAGGGCGGGGTAGAGGTGTTCCAGAACCGCAAGCAGGGTGTCGAGTCCCACCAGGTCGGCGGTGCGGAAGGTGGCAGATTTGGGTCTGCCCATCAGCGCTCCAGTGAGCGTGTCAATTTCCTCAATGGTATATCCTTGCTGAGTCCAGGCTTGTAGACCTAGCATCGTGACATATACACCAATTCGATTGGCGATGAAATTAGGTGTATCTTTGGCGTGGACGATCGCTTTGCCCAGATGCATCTCAGCAAACCACTGGACGCACTCCACAACAGCCGGATCGGTGTCAGCGGTGGGAATCAGTTCCAGTAATTTGAGGTAGCGGGGAGGATTAAAGAAATGAGTGCCGAGAAAGCGTTTACGGAAGGAGAGAGAGCGATGTTGGGCTATCGACCCAATCCTTAATCCGCTCGTATTACTGGAGACGACCGCATCCGGGCGAATCACCTCCTCCAGACGTTCCATCAATTGTTGCTTAATCTGGAGATCTTCGATCACTGCCTCAATCACCCAATCGACTCCGCTCAAACGATGAAAGTGTTCCTCATAGTTCCCCAGCGTGATTCTGTGAATTATCTTTCCGGTGAAGCAGATTGGGGGTGAAAGCTTGAGTGCTTTCTTAAACAGAGCTTCAACCCGATCGTTTTTGTTTGCCTCCGATCCCGGCAGATCCAGAAGATGGACGGTTAGCCCTGCATTTGCAAGGTGGGCTGCGATCTGGCTGCCCATGACTCCCGCGCCCAAAACAGCGACCGTTTGAAAAGGTTGGAACATGAGTCAAATGCCTCCTGTGCAATGAGTTGAAGGTGAAGTGTCTAGCGAGTAATGTGGAGTGACTGAGCGTAAGTGGGACAAACCACAGCAGGAGGAATCGGACAGGTGATTTCTAAAATCACTTCTGACATCTCCCGATCGGTCACTGCTAGCTGACTTGGTGAATCTTTTGGGCTTCTTTCCTGATATAAATCGTTGATGTCTGAAGTAAGGGCGATCGCCACTTCATTTCGATTCAAGTTTCCGTTCAACCAATCTTTTCCGGAGTGGGAGTGCGGCGAGATTAACCGAAACCGCTTGACGATCGCCCAGTAAGGCAAATGGCAATTTGCAGCGTTAACCACAGACTGATAAAGTGCCAATGTACAAGGATGCTGCAAGAGCCTCTCATCATCCAGGCTGAGCGATTGCAGGCGGTTGCTTTGCAGTTCCCCGAAGGGGTAATCGCCCAACGCGCTCCAATCCGGCAGAATCAGGGCAGCACAATACTTCCGATCAGCACCAACAATTAAGGCTCGCGCAACAAAGGGCGATCGCATCAACCGGGCTTCGATGGGCTGAGGGGCAATGTATTTGCCTATCGAGAGCTTGAACAGTGGTTTTTTAATACCTGTGATTTGCAGTAGCCCATCGGAGGTAAAGTGACCCAAATCGCCTGTGTGCAGCCAGCCCTGAGCATCAATCAGCTCCAGGGTTGCCGCTGGATTTTTGTAATACCCCGGCGTGATAAAATCTCCCCGCACCAGAATTTCGGAATCAGGGGCGATTGCCACTTCCGTTCCAGGGATGGGTACGCCAACGGTTCCCGCTTGATTGTGCTCCGCGCGATTGAAGCAAACAACACCTGCCTGCGTCAGCCCATAGCCCTGTAAAACCGTCACCCCTGCCGTCGCAAATCCACGAACCAACTCTGCTTTCAGGGCAGCCCCGCCACAGAGGATATACTTGATTCGTCCGCCAAACAGCGATCGCCACTGCGACAGCACCAATCGATCTGCGAGCCGCAGCAAAACCGCATGATGTCTGCTCAACGGTCGACCTGAAGCGTTGGATCGCATCAGCTTGAGAGTCCAGGTAAAAACGCGCTGCTTCCACTTCGATTCAACCTGTTGCCCCCACTCCAGAAACTTATTAAAGATTTTTTCTAGAAAAATGGGAACGGTTGCGAGAATCGTTGGCTGAACTTGTTTGAGATGTTTGAGGATCTGATTGGGAGTGGAAAAGTAAATGCTGTGTCCATAGTACAGATGCCCGTAGAGCAAACAGCGAGCAAATACGTGCGTTAACGGTAGAAATGAAAGAACGGTTTCCTCTGCCCCCCACTGTAAACCCGATAAACTGGCAAATGCAGCCAAAGCACTGCCTACTAAATTGCGATGAGTCAGCATTACCCCTAACAGTTCGCCGTTGGCTGCGGGAATATAAATGATGGTCGCTAAATTCTGAGGAGACAGGATAGGTCGCTCTAACCCCGTTGCTGCCTGTTTTTGTCCCCGATTTTGCAATTCCGTCAGCGAAAGAATGTGACAGAAATGGGGCAGAGCGGTTCCTTCGGAGTTGCGCTTCGCGCTAATCGCCCTCCACTTCTCAGGCTCAGTCCCAAATTCAGCCTCAGAATCAGCCCCGGATTCAGGAATAGATTCAGGAACAGACTCAACGACAACATGCTGGAGCACAGGCAACTGATCCAGGTAGGGCACAAGTTGTTCGAGCCAATCCCACTGAGCGACCCACAGTAGCCTGGCTTCGCTGTGTTGCAGGATGAAAATAATGTTTTCGATCGTCTGTGTTAGATCGATCGGTACATTAACTAAACTTGCCATCAAACTCCCCATGTCTGCGATCGCAAACCGAGTATCATTTTGAGTCAGCAGGGCAATTCGATCGCCCGGCTGCAAACCCAGGCTTAACAGTCCTTGCGCCACAGTCTGACACTGCTCCCGAAACGCATAGTTTGAAAGCGATTGCCAGCCTGTAGGACTTGGTTGGTTCAGTGCGGTGGAGTTGAGAGTGCGATCGCAGGCTAGATCAAGCAGAGCAGGTAGCGTTGTGTCTGGGATGGTGGGAACAAATGCAGTCGGCAAGCGAGGGGATTTTGTCCATAGCATGGTTTTTCCAGAAGAAACAATTTCTTCTCCTCAATTGCATATTGAAGGATGGTTTTTTGTTAAACTTACGTCCACTCAAAATTATTTTTGAATCGACAAAGCTTGCGCATTAGGTTGGATTGGTTAACCCAAAACTGCTAAAAGGCTGGCAGTATTCTGCCTGGTCAAGGTGTTGATCGAGCCAGGTGATGAGATCGGAGAAGATTTCCTCATAGTCGTTATCAATATATAAATCGTGGTAATTTCCTTCGTATTCGCGATGTTCTTTATCAGGAAAAATGACCTGCTGAAAGAATGCACGGCTTCCTTCAGGTAACGTGACGCGATCGCTGCTGCCATGCATAATCAGGAGTGGAATTTTCAGTTCAGAGGCGTGGGACTGAATCCAATTCACTGTTTTAAAGAACTCCGTTGCCAACCGGGCACTGCCGTATTCATGGCGCAGAGGGTCTTGAGTATAGGCAGCGATCGCTTCTGGATCCCGTGAACCATACTCATTGCGAATTCCCAATTTGAGGCTGAAGCGCGGCACCGTTCTGGACAACATCCGCCCCAACACCAGTTTTGTTCGGGCAATATTGATTTTACTGAGTGCTGGTGCTGAGAGAATGAGTCCTTGAATGTCGTTGGGCGATCGTAATGCATAGTCCAGAGTAATGGTTCCACCGAGGCTATGTCCCCAGATAATCAAGGGGCAGCAGGTGCGCTGCGACCGAATATAGTGCAAGAAGGCACTCAAGTCCTCTCGAAATTCCTTCCAGTGGTTGATATGCCCTCGTTGTCCGGGCGATCGCCCATGTCCTCGCAAATCAAAGGCATATACCTCATAGCCTTGGGGAACTAAGTACTCAACGACATTTTTAAAAACACCGCTATGTCCTCCCAGCCCATGCACCAGGATAATCATCGCCTGACTGGGTTGCGTTGGCAGCCAGCTTTGATAATACAGTTGACATCCTCGAAATCCTTTAAACCTTCCCTGTTTATGCTTCATGGAATTCCCCCAACAGGTATTTTTTCGGGCGTTGCTGGATCGGGATATGAACGGTGCAAATTTAGTTTCTGCATCGCCCCTTAAATCCCCCAATGCTGGGGGACTTTGAATTCTGGTTCCCCCCAACTTTGGGGGGCTAGGGGGGCGTATCATACGCTTATTCAGCAACGCCTTTTTTCGGACTATCAAGAGTTCTAAGACACACCCTGAAAGCAGGCATCACACACTCAGCAACTGAACCTGTGACACTTGAAAGAATGGAGCCAAATTCGTTGAGGGAAGGCAATTCTGGAGTAAACCGTTGGAGTCAACGTATTGTGCATTCAGCGCAATACAAGTTCACCCTCACGGCCTCGGTTCCTACCAGGCTCTAACAGGTAACGCAAGTACCAGCGTTTGCGCCGAGTTGCCTCCCACGAAAGCGTTTTTCAAGTCAACAATGCTGATTTGTTAACGGCAGGGAGGTTGAGGCTTTGACCTCGGTTAAAACAATATTCGTTTTAACTCTATCGACACCTGGAATTTGGGTGATAGTTTCACTCATTAGTTGTTCCAAGCATTGACGATCGAATGCAACCACTTTAAGCAGGTAGTCAAATTCCCCAGTCAAGTGATGGCATTCCAGCACCTCCGGTAGCCCTTGCACCTGTTCACAAAACTGCCCCACGCACTCCGGTTGATGATGGGCAAGAGTGACCTGAGCAAAGCACAGCAGATCCAATCCCAACGCCTCGCGGTTGACTAGGGTTACGTAGCGATCGATAAACCCGTTGTCTTCTAACTTTTTGAGCCGCTTTTGCAGCCCAGGAGCGGTAAGTTTTAGCTGGCGCGCAAGTTCGGCATTACTCATTCGGCTGTTTTCTTGAAGAAGTTGCAGCAGTAGCCGATCTCGCTCGTCGAGTTGCTGGGATTGCCCGACTTGTTTATTTGTATTTTGCTTGTTCGTATTTTGTTTGCTTGTATTTTGCTTGTTTGTATCTTGTTCGTTCGTATTTTGCTCGTTAGTTGTCAGCTTATCGGTGAGTTTGACCCCAGAGAGTTTCTTCTTCAAGTCTCCCCCTCCGGCTTCAGCTACTAATTTTTTATACTCACAATCTAGTAAATTGTTCTAAATAAAGTCAAGAATTCGAGTTAATTTTTAACACTCTGAACTCGATAAAACAGAGCTTTCTGATCTAGATGGAACGATCGAGTTTATAAATGAAACTTTAGTCTGAATAAAATCTGTCCTTGTACAGATGTGTTTAACTGGCAAGAGCTGCCGTTAGAGATGTAGGTGTTTGATGCTATTGCCTTGGTCTGGATGCAAAACTCGTTGGGAGGCTCGCCCAGCTTCCCGTCGATCGCGATTCGTCACCCAGGTAGGGTCAGTATAATGAGCCTGGCATTTGAGCAATTGTGGGAGAAAAGTGAACCGTTTAACGAAAAGCAATTAGTTAACATCGGATAGAGCTGGAATCAACAGGCATTGTTAACGATAGTCTGCAGTTTACAATTCTGAAGTTAACAGAAAATTTGACGAGAAATGTAAATCCCATGATACGAAAAAGTGCTGATAAAGACTTTGAGGAAATCTTCAATATCATTAATGATGCGGCAATTGCTTATAAAGGGATTATTCCCCCTGACTGCTGGCACGAGCCCTATATGACTCAAGAAGAGTTAAAAGTGCAAATTGAGAGCGGCGTAGAGTTTTCATGTTACATCGATAATAATGAAATGATTGGAGTGATGGGAATTCAGGACAAAACGGATGTTGAGCTAATTCGCCATGCGTATGTCAGAACAAAACAAAGGAACACAGGCATCGGAACACTTCTACTTCGGGAATTAATTAGAGATTCAACAAAACCAATTTTGATTGGAACCTGGAAAGCGGCTAGTTGGGCAATCGGTTTTTATGAGAAGAACGGTTTTTGTCTTGTTGCCGAGGAGGAGAAGAATGACCTGCTGAAGCGATATTGGACGATTTCAGCTCGGCAAGTTGAGACTTCAGTTGTTCTGGTAGACGAGAAATACAAGCGGCTGAAAGATTTCTAGCCGTGGTTAGCCTGCTTCGATGCCCACAGCGAGAAATTGTCCTTTATCCTGCTGAATCGCGTAGCTCTTTCCGCTGGCTTGAATCACTTTTGGACAAATCGCCTTGCTCCTCTGCTGCTATCTTCAGGGCGAGTTTGCAATTGCGCTGATAAGCGTGTCGATCGCCTGCTGTTTTTGAGGATCGGCCCCTGCTGCATATTGGAGTGGAAAGGTCACAGCAATCTCTGGGGTAACTCCTTTTCCTTCTAATCGCTGATTTCCATCCACCAAAACATCAGCTACAGCGACATACACCAAACTGCCATCCTGCATCACAAATCCACGTCCTGCTACCACTGCGCCTGCGGTCGTCGTGCCAACTGAAGCCCCGATTTTGGACTGCTGAAAGCCATAAGCAATAATCTCTTTGCTGCTTCTGCTGCCTTCGTTCATCAACAGCACCACAGGTTTTTTCCAGCGATAGTTTGCAACGAACGCATTGCCATCTCGTCTGATACTGGTGACGCTCGGACTCTCGCCCGTGAAGAAATTGAGATAATCGATCGACCCCCCGCCCCAGCCGTCACGGATATCGAGCACTAAGCCATCTGCCTCGGCGAGTTTACCAAACATCAACTCTTGGATCATTTGCTGCTGGTGAGAGTCAGCGGCATTGGACCAGATATGAAGATAGCCAATGCGTTTCCCTTGCTGCTCAATGATTTGAGTGCTTGCCTGTTGAGCATCTTTGAATAGGGTCGTCGCGTCAAATTTCTGCGGAGTTACACTAATTTCTTGCTGGCTATTCGGGTCAGGCGATCGCTGAACTAACAGTGTCACACTCTGCCCGGCTTTACCTGCAAAAGAATCAATCGCTTGATAAGGTTTGCCGTCTACGTTCAGCAATTGATCGCCGACCCTCAGGCTGGTACTTGCGGCTGGACTGCCCTCTAATATCCCGCTTACAAATAGTTTCTCGTTAATGTTTTTTGTAAAGATACCAATGCCCGTGTACTCATACTTGTCATTTGGAAACAGTGCTTTTGCAGCGGACGGCAGATCTTGAATGTCAGGCTGAAAAATTCCTAAAAGTTGATAATAAGCAGTTTCATTGGGCAAGTAGAAATGGGTATGAGAAGTCTTCAGTTCAGCTAGCATCTGATTCACGATTCCTGCAAGCTGTTGACGAGTTTGAACTGCTGCGGCTTGCGGTTTGTATTTGTCTCGCATCGCTGCCCAGTCAATCCCGTTAAAATTCTCATCGTAAAAATTCTCATTGACCGTCTGCCAAACCTCGTTAAATACTTTCTCTTCGATTGATTCCTGAGATGAAACAGGAGATATAAACCAAAGCAAAAACAACGCTGCAAAGCTAATCAGCGCGATCGAAAAATACTTTGCAAAATACTTCGCTGGTTTATAAAAACGAGAAGAAAAACGAGCCATTACTGTTCTAATCCCTATTCAAATAAGTGGAACTTCACCCATCTATTTCTCTTTCATTAAGGAGATGATTACATCCACTAACTTCTCCGGGTCAACTGGTTTAGCAACGTGCCCCTGGAATCCTGCTGCAAGTGCCTGTTGTTGGTTAAGTTCCCCGGCGTAAGCTGTTAGCGCAATTGCAA